>NZ_JCBAMT010000049.1:0-50936 GCF_059760445.1 Achromobacter sp. D7-1
CCTCTCGGACGCGGGGTTTTCACATCAGCAAGCCGATCAGTTCTTGGCGAGGCGCTGCCAGGTATCGACAACGGTATCCGGGTTGAGCGACATCGACAGGATGCCCTCGTCCTTCAGCCATTGCGCGAAGTCCGGGTGGTCGCTGGGGCCTTGGCCGCAGATGCCCACGTACTTGTTGGCGGCCAGGCAAGCCTTGATCGCGCGGCGCAGCATGAACTTCACGGCCTCGTCGCGTTCGTCGAAGTCGGCAGCCAGCAACTCCATGCCGGAATCGCGGTCCAGGCCCAGCGTCAGCTGGGTCATGTCGTTCGAACCGATAGAGAAACCGTCGAAGTACTGCAGGAACTCGTCGGCCAGGATGGCGTTGGACGGCACTTCGCACATCATGATGAGCTTCAGGCCGTTCTCGCCGCGCGCCAGGCCGTGCTTGGCGAGCAGGTCCACCACCTTGGACGCCTGGCCCAGGGTGCGCACGAAAGGCACCATGATTTCGACGTTGGTCAGGCCCATTTCATCGCGCACCTTCTTCAGCGCTTCGCATTCCATGCGGAAGCACTCGGCGAAGTCCTCGGCGATGTAGCGCGACGCGCCGCGGAAGCCCAGCATGGGGTTCTCTTCCTCGGGCTCGTAGCGCGAACCGCCGACCAGCTTGCGGTACTCGTTGGACTTGAAGTCCGACATGCGCACGATGACGGGCTTGGGGTAGAAAGCGGCCGCGATGGTCGCCACGCCTTCGGCCATCTTCTCGACGAAGAAGGCGCGCGGGCTGGCATGGCCGCGGGCGGCCGATTCCACGGCCTTCTTCAGTTCGCCGTCGACGTTCGGGTAGTCAAGCACCGCCTTGGGGTGGATGCCGATGTTGTTATTGATGATGAATTCCAGGCGCGCCAGGCCCACGCCGCCGTTCGGGATCTGGGCGAAGTCGAAGGCCAGTTGCGGGTTGCCCACGTTCATCATGATCTTCAGATCGATGGGGGGCATGTCGCCGCGGCGCACTTCTTCCACTTCGGTTTCGATCAGGCCGTCATAGATGCGGCCTTCGTCGCCCTCGGCGCAAGACACGGTCACGGCCTGGCCTTCCTTCAGCAGGTCGGTCGCGTTGCCGCAGCCCACGACCGCCGGAATGCCCAGCTCGCGCGCGATGATCGCCGCGTGGCAGGTGCGGCCGCCGCGGTTGGTGACGATGGCGGAGGCGCGCTTCATCACGGGTTCCCAGTTGGGATCCGTCATGTCGGTGACCAGCACGTCGCCCGGCTGGACCTTGTCCATGTCGGAGATGTCGCCGACCACGCGCACCGGACCCGCGCCGATCTTCTGGCCGATCGCGCGGCCGGTGATCAGGACCTGGCCGGTGGCCTTCAGGCGATAGCGCTGCTGCACGTCGTTGACGCCCTGCTGCGACTTCACCGTTTCCGGGCGCGCCTGCAGGATGTAGATCTTGCCGTCGATGCCGTCACGGCCCCACTCGATGTCCATCGGGCGCTGGTAGTGCTTCTCGATGATGACGGCGTAGCGGGCCAGCTCGTTGACCTCGTCGTCGGTCAGCGAGTAGCGGTTGCGCTCGGACACCGGCACGTCGACCGTGCGCACGGCACGGCCTTCGGGGCGCTCGGGGTCGAACTCCATCTTGATCAGCTTGGAGCCGATGCGGCGGCCCACGATCGGATAGTGGCCCTGGGCCAGCGTCGGCTTGAAGACGTAGAACTCGTCGGGATTGACCGCGCCCTGCACCACGGTTTCGCCCAAGCCATAGGACGAGGTGATGAACACCACGTCCTGGAAGCCGGATTCGGTGTCGATGGTGAACATGACGCCGGCGCTGCCCTTGTCGGAGCGCACCATGCGTTGGATGCCGGCCGACAGCGCGACGTCGGCGTGAGCGTAGCCCTTGTGCACGCGATAGGAAATGGCACGGTCGTTGTACAGCGACGCGAACACGTGGCGGATCTTGTCCAGCACGTCATCGATGCCGACGACGTTGAGGAAGGTTTCCTGCTGGCCGGCGAACGAGGCGTCGGGCAAATCTTCGGCGGTGGCGGAGGAGCGCACGGCGAACGAGCCCTTGCCGTCAGCGTCGAGCTTGGCGAAGGCGGTACGGATCTGCGATTCGAATTCGGACGAGAACGGCGCGTCGATGATCCATTGGCGGATCTGCGAGCCGGCGTTGGCCAGTTCGCGCACGTCTTCGGGGTTCAGCGTGGTCAGGCGTTCGGCGATGCGCTTGTCCAGGCCAGAGGCCTTGAGGAAGTCGCGGAAGGCGTCAGCGGTCGTGGCAAAGCCGCCCGGTACGCGGACGCCCGCGCCAGACAGCTGGCTGATCATTTCGCCTAGTGATGCGTTCTTGCCTCCTACCGAGTCCACATCCGTCATGCGGAGCTGCTCGAACAAAACAACATACGACATTGAAGTCACCTTTTACAATGGAATGAAAGCGAGTTTGGTCAATGCATCAGGAAGCTGGATCACAGCTCCAATTTACGCGCTGACCAAACTGGCCTTGGACCGCCCTTGGGGTGACTTATAGGGGCCTGATTGTACTCGGTGGAGTGCATCCGGCTATCTGCCTGGTTGGAATTTTTTACACATGACATCTACCCCGATCGTACGCACGGTATACATCGTTTCCGACAGTACCGGCATCACCGCAGAAACCTTCAGCCAGTCAGTGCTTTCGCAGTTTGAAGAGGTCAATTTCAAGCCTGTCCGCCTGCCTTTTGTCGACACGCTGGAAAAGGCTGCGGAAGTGGCCATGCGGATCGACCGCAGCGCCCTGGAGGCTGGCGTTCCCCCTATCGTGTTCAGCACCCTGGTCAATCCCGACATCCTGGCGCGCGTTCGTCAGGCGAACGGCGTTTTCCTGGACCTGTTCGGCACCTTTGTCAGCCATATCGAGCAGGCCCTGGGCCTGAAGTCCAGCCATTCCATCGGCCGCTCGCACATGCAGGCCAATTCGGAAAAGTACCGCAACCGCATCGACGCCATCAATTTCAGCCTGGCGCATGACGACGGTCAGTTCGTGAACCAGCTGGATCAGGCGGACGTGATCCTGGTCGGCGTATCCCGCTGCGGCAAGACTCCCACCAGCCTGTACCTGGCCATGCAATACGCCATCAAGGCGGCCAACTTCCCACTCACGCCGGACGATTTCGAGCGCGGCACCCTGCCCTCGACCATCGCGCCGCACCGCGGCAAGCTGTTCGGCCTGTCGATCCAGCCCGAACGCCTGGCCGAAGTCCGCAACGAGCGCCGCCCCAACAGCCGCTATGCGCAGCTGGAACAGTGCCGCTACGAAGTGGCCGAGGCCGAGCGCATGATGCGCCGAGAGGGCATTTCCTGGCTGTCCAGCACCACCAAATCGATCGAGGAAATCGCCACGACGGTGTTGCAGGAAGTGGGTCTGGACCGGGGCTGAAAATGGCAAGGGCGCGCCGATGGCGCGCCCTCCTTTAAGACATGGCCCAGATCAGGGGCGCAGCTTGACACGCTCGCGCGACCCGGCGCCCCAATATTGCAGCGGCCCCATTTCCCGCTGGGCGGTTGCCTCCGACTCTTCCAGGCGCATGTCCTGGCGGCCCATGTTGGACGAATTGCCACTTACGCCTTCGATGCTCAACCGCACGTAGCGGGTCTGGCCCGGGGCCAGCGTGAACGACAGTTTCTCGTCGTCGCGCAAAGTGTCGACCACGTACTGGCCGGCAGGCCGGTTCACATAGAAGAAGCTGCCCGGCTTGGAGCGGCCGACCTTCAGGCCGTTCACGCGCAGGTACGGCTGGGCCGACACCACGCCAACCGGCGCCGGCGGCTGGTAAAAGTAGATGCGGCCCGTTTCCGGCACCATCATGGGAATGGAACTGGCGACCTCCTTATACCGAGGACCGCCGCAACCCGCCAACAAGGCCGCGCCCAGCACGGCGGCAGCCACCATCTTGAACCTGCGCTTCATTCCGTCTTCTCCGATTTGCTTGCCTCGCAGGCCATCAACTCTATGGCCCGATGCGAACATGCATACAAATAAATCTAAAACATACATATTGTAATTTATTCATAGCGCAGCGGCTCGCGCTCGCGCCGCCCAGCGCCCCATTAACGCAGGTCCTTCATGGCCTGCACGGCTTCGTCAGCGGAAGCCTCCAGCCGTAGGACCTGCCGACCGCCTGCGATATCCACCCGCAAGTACCTGGTTTGTCCCGCGGCCAAGGGGACCTTGAGCGCATCCTTGCGCTCCTTGCGGTCGGTGGCGGTAATGACTTCCACCTCGCCTGGCGCGCGGTCCACGAAGAAGAAGCGACCGGATTTGGAACGCCCGACCTTGCGGCCGTCGACCAGGATTGCGGGTTGGGCGACTTTGTCGCCGTTGGGCGTCGCGGGCTGGTAGAAGTAGATCCGGCCTTCGGCAGCTTCCAGCGCCGGAATGCGGTCCGCCACGTCGCCATACCGGGGGCCGGCGCAAGCAGCTAGCAACACCGCCGCGCCCAGCGCCACAAAACTCGATTTGATCCAGCTTTTCATGTCCCGTCCTTGATCTGGTCCCGCGCACGGCTCAAGGCCGCCCGGTTCGGGCAAACGGGGCAGTATAAACAGGGGACGGTGCCTTCAATCGGCGGAAAAGCGGCGAAACGCCGGACTGCTCGGAGTTCAGCCCGGCTTGCCGCGCAAGGCCTGGCGCCGCTGCTCGAAGAGGCAGATCGCGGCTGCGGCGCCCACGTTGAGCGACTCCACTGCCGCCATGTCATGCGGAATGCGGACCTTGAGGCGCGCGGCGGCAAGCAGCTCCGCCGCCACGCCCTGGCCTTCGTGGCCGAACACCCAGGCGCAACGCGACGGCAATCCGTCTTCATACAGGTCACGCGCGCCGTCCAGAGCGGTCGCCACCAGCGGCACTGCCAGACGGGACAGCAAGGCGGCCAGATCGACATGCTCATGGATGGCCAGCGCGAAATGGGCGCCCTGCCCGCTGCGCAGCACTTTGGGAGACCAGGCAGCGGCGGTGCCCGTCGCCAGGAAGACGCGCTTCACGCCCGCCGCCGCGCAGGTGCGCAGCAGCGTGCCGACGTTGCCGGGATCCTGGATGCGGTCGAACAGCACGCAGTTCTCATCCACGGCATCGGGCAGGTCCAGGACCGGCGGCGTCACCCGAAAAGCCACGCCCTGCCCGCTTTCGACGGCCGCCAGGGACTGCATCAGGCGCGCGTCCAGGGCCAGGCAGTCGCGATCCGGCACAGCGGCCGCCAGCGCCGCGATATCGGGCTGGGACAGGCGTTCCACGTCGAAGATCGCCTGATCGGGCGCGCCGTGATGCTGCAGCCAGGCCTGGCACAGGTGCACGCCGTCCAGCAGCACCGGCGCGCCGCGCTTGCCCGCCGTGACGGCGAGCTTGGCCAGCGCCTTGACGGCGGGATTGTCGCGTGAACTGATGTGCTTCATAAGTTCAGGCCAAAGGCCTTGATGGGAGCGAAGCTGCGCCGGTGTTCGGCGCAGGGGCCGTGCTCGCGCAGCATCTCCAGATGCAGCGCGGTGCCATAGCCCTTGTGCTGGTCGAAGGCGTACTGGGGATACAGGGCATGCAGGCGCAGCAGGTCCGCGTCGCGCGCCGTCTTGGCGAGGATCGAGGCCGCGGAAATCGCGGGCACCAGGGCATCGCCTTTGATGACGGTCTGCACCGTGCAGCCCAGCTTGGGAGCCTGGTTGCCGTCCACCAGCGCCAGTTGCGGCATCGTGGACAGGCCCTGCACCGCACGCTGCATCGCCAGCATGGTGGCGCGCAGGATGTTCATGCTGTCGATCTCGGCGACGCTGGCGCTGGCGATGCACCAGGCCAGCGCGAATTCCTGGATTTCCAGCGCCAGCGCCTCGCGCGTGGCCGCCTTGAGCACCTTGGAATCCGCCAGGCCGGCGATGGGCCGCGCCGGATTCAAGATGACGGCAGCCGCGTAGACGGCGCCCGCCAGCGGGCCGCGGCCCGCCTCGTCGACGCCCGCCGTGACCATGGCTGGCTGCTCTGGCGCCGCGAACAGCTCAGGCTGCTCCACCTGCCACCTCCAGGATCGCCTGGGCGGCCAGCGCGGGCGTGTCGCGCAGCAGCTCCTGATGCAGGGCCGTAAAGCGCGCCTCGATGCGCGCCCGGCCCGCGTCGTCGGTCAGGGACGTCCAGGTCGCTTCCGCGAGCTTTTCGGGGGTTGCGTCGTCCTGCAGCAGTTCCGGCACGGCGAAATCGCGCAGCAGCACGTTCGGCAAGCCGACCCAGGGCAGGTAGGGCCGCTGCTGGCCGGACTTCCAGGCCATGATGCGGCGCATCCAGGGTGACAGCACGTAGGAAATCACCATGGGACGCTTATACAGCGCCGTTTCCAGCGTGGCGGTGCCGCTGGCCACCAGGACCGCCGTGGCGGCCTCCATGACGGTCCACGCCACCGGCGCCTGGCGCTCTCCGCCCTCGCCGTGCAGATCGTTCGCGGTGACGCAGCGCAGCCCTGGCACGGGGTACTGGGCCAGGATGGCCTGGAACTCCGCGCGCCGCTGGTCATTGACCATGGGCACCACGCATTGCAGCGCCGGATCTTTCTTCAGCAGGATCTGGGCAGCTTGCAGGAAACGCGGCGCCAACAGACGGATCTCGGACGAACGGCTACCCGGCAGGATCGCCAGCACGCGGGCGTTCTGATCGATGCCCAGACGCTCGCGCGCTGCGGCGCGGTCCGGCTGCATGGGCACGGCCCCGGCCAGCGGGTGACCCACGTAAGTGACCGGAATGCCTTCCTTGCGGTAGATCTCTTCCTCGAACGGGAACAGCACCAGCATGTGCGACACCGACTCGCGGATCTTGTGGATGCGCTCGTAGCGCCAGGCCCAGATCGAAGGTCCGACGAAATGCACCGTGGGCGTGCCCGCCTGGCGCAATTGGTGCTCCAGGCGCAGGTTGAAGTCCGGCGCGTCGATGCCGACGAATACGGCGGGCGGCTCCGCCAGCCAGCGCTGCTTGACGTTCCGATAGGTGCCAAGCAGGCTGGGCAGGCGCTTGAGCGCGTCGACATAGCCGAACACGGTCAAGGCGTGCATGGGATGCCAGGCATCGAAGCCGCGCGCCTGCATCTGCGGCCCGCCAATGCCTTCGCAGCGGATGCCGGCGTCGCGCGCTTGCAGACCGGCAATGATGCGACCGGCCAGCAGGTCGCCCGAAGGCTCGCCGGCCACCATGCCGATCCGTGTGTTCATGGACGGATGATGCCGCGGCTCGCGACGTCCAGGAAGTCCAGCAGGGTTTGCAGATGCGGGGCGACCTCGGGCTCCGCCTGCTGGCGGGCACGCATTTCGGCGCGCGCCGCGTCCAGCGACAGGCCCCTGCGGTAAATGAGCTTGTAGGCGTCGCGCAGGGCCGAAATGGCGGCGGGCGTGAAGCCTCGGCGCTTGAGGCCTTCGACGTTGACGCCCACCGGGCGGCAAGGATTGCCCGCGGCCAGCACGAAAGGCGGCGTGTCCTGCATGAGGGAGCTGTTGCCGCCCGTCATGCTGTGCGCGCCAATGCGCGCAAACTGGTGCACACCGGTCAGGCCGCCCACGATGGCCCAATCGCCGACGTGGACGTGGCCGCCCAGCTGCACCGAATTGGCCAGAATGGTGTTGCTGCCAATGTGGCAGTCGTGCGCCACGTGCACGTACGCCATGACCCAGTTGTCGTCGGCTATCGTCGTGACCCCGCCGTCCTGCACGGTGCCCGTGTTGAGCGTGACGAATTCCCGGAAGGTGTTGCGGTCGCCGATTTCCAGGCGGGTAGGCTCGCCCTGGTACTTCTTGTCCTGCGGCATGCCGCCGACCGAGCAATAGCGGTAGAAGCGGTTGTCGCGGCCGATGGTCGTCACCCCGTCCACCATGCAGTACGGGCCGATCTCGGTGCCCGCGCCGATGGTCACATTGGGACCGATGGTCGCGAACGCACCCACGACGACGGTCGGGTCGAGCTTGGCCGCCGGATCAACGACGGCGGTGGGGTGAATGTTTCCTGCCATTTACTCTTCCAGGCTGCGAATCGCGCACATCAGCTTGGCCGAGGCGACTTCCTGGCCGTCCACCGTCGCGCGCGCTTGGTACTTACAGATGCTGCGGCTCAGGCGTTCGGCTTCCACCTCGATGCGCAACTGGTCGCCCGGCACCACGGGACGGCGGAAACGCGCGCCGTCGATGCCGACCAGGTAATACGCGGTCTTGGAACCTTCGCACTTCAGGCCGCCGTTCTCGTCCGTAAACGAGAACAGGGCGGAGGCCTGAGCCATGGCTTCCACGATGAGCACGCCCGGCATCACCGGGTGGTGCGGGAAATGGCCGTTGAAAAACGGTTCATTGATCGAGACGTTCTTGATGGCCACGATGGACTTGCCAGGCACCATTTCGACGACGCGGTCAATCAGCAGCATCGGATAACGATGCGGCAGTCTCTCCATGATCCCCTTGATGTCGAGTTCCATTTTTCTATGCTTTCCTGCGAAGTAAAGTAATCGTGCGGCGCGGACGCGCCAGGGGCGGCAATGCGCCCTAGTCTTTTTCCAGCGTCCGCACGCGCCGGCGCAACTGCGCCAACTGTTGTATCACGGCGGCGTTGCGCTGCCATTCGCCATGTTCCGCATACGGGAAGACCCCGGTATAGCGGCCAGGTTTCGAAATGCTGGAGGTCACCGCTGTGCCTCCGGAAATATGCACATCGTCGCCCAGCGTCAGGTGTCCCGACAGCATGGCCGCACCGCCGATGGTGCAGCGCTCGCCGATGGTGGTCGACCCGGCCACGCCGACGCAGGCCGCAACGGCGGTATGTGCGCCAATCCGGCAGTTGTGGGCGACCATGATCTGGTTGTCCAGCTTCACGCCATCGGACAGGACGGTGTCCTCCAGCGCCCCGCGGTCGACGGTGGTGTTGGCGCCGATCTCGACGTCGTCACCGACGGTCACGCCGCCGAGCTGGGGAATCTTGCCCCAGGCGCCCTTGCCCAGCGTCGGGTCCGGCGCAAAGCCGAAGCCGTCCGCGCCCAGCACGGCGCCGCTATGGATGATCGCGCGCGCGCCCACTTTCACCCCGTCATACAGGGTGACATGGGCGTACAGGCGGCTGCCGGGTCCAACGGACGAGCCGGCGCCGATGACGCAGCCAGGTCCGAGCACGGTATCGCGGCCGATGCGGGCGCCGGATTCGACAACGCAATTCGGGCCGATACGCACGCCCTCTTCGATGATGGCGTCAGCGGCGACAACCGCGGAGGGATGCGTGGACGCGGGCAGCGCGGGGCGCCTGGCGGCGTCGAACCACTGCGCCAAACGGGCGTAAAGCAGATAGGGATGCTGACAGACGACCAGCGCGAACGGCGGCCGGGCGTGGCCTTCGGCTTCCAGAGCCTGGGCCACGTCGGGCGAGACGATGACCGCCCCTGCTTGCGTGGCGCCTAGCTGACTCTGGTAGCGGGGGTTGGCCAGGAAAGCGATTTCCTGCCGACCCGCCGATGACAGGGTTCCGATGCCGCAGACCCGCATGGGGTCTGCACCTGGAACCGCACTGATACGCCAGTCCATTCCCTGGGTGTTGGCGGCGCTCAACAGTGTTTCCAGCGTTGGCGCGCGGGCAAGATCCAGTAAAACCGGCATAGCTTGACAGGTGCTGCTTACTTGCCCAGGCTCTGGATCACCTTGTCGGTGATGTCGATGCGCGGGTTGACCGTGACGGCGTCCTGAATGATCAGGTCGTAGCTTTCCTGTTCGGCGATGCGCTTGATGGCGTCATTGGCCTTCGTCACGATGCCGGAGAACTCTTCGTTGCGGCGGCGGTTGAAGTCTTCCTGGAACTCGCGGCGCTTGCGCTGCAGGTCGGTATCCAGGTTGGACAGTTCGCGCTGGCGCTTGACGCGGTCGGACTCGGACAGAACGGGAGCGTCCTTGTCGAACTTCTCGGCTTGCGAACGCAGGCTGTTATTCAGGCGCTGGAGCTCGTCGTCGCGCTTCTTGAATTCGGCTTCGATCTTGCTTTGCGCTGCCTTGGCCGGACCCGACTCGCGCAGGATCCGCTCGGTATTGACGAAACCGATCTTCGTGCCTTGGGCCTGCGCGGGAATCGCTGCAGCCGAACCGAGAATGAGCGCACCTACCAGGGCAATCGAGCCGCCCAGCTTGCCGCGGCGCTTGGCGCGCAGCGAATTCGAGGATTTAAGTGCGGAATCAGACATCATGAAAATCTCACCTTCCAGTAAGGCAAAGCCAAAGTGTGTATTGTGCCACTAAACAGCAAGGGAGCCGGCTGAGCGCCCCTCCCCCTTGTTTTCAAGCGTAACGACGCGCTTAGAAACCCGTTCCGATCTGGAACTGGAAACTCTGCTTGTCGTCGCCCGACTTCGAATTGAGCGGACGGGCGTAGGACAACTGCAACGGCCCCATCGGCGACTGCCACGACAGGCCGATACCGGCCGAGAACCTCCAGCCGCACGGATCCTCGACCTCGCTGCCGGGCTTGCCGCCGGTGCAGCTCTGGCCGCTGCCCGCCGATACCTGGCCGGCGTCCGAGAAAATGAACCAGCGCAGCGTGCGGTCCTTCGACGCGCCCGGGAACGGCAGATAGAGCTGCGCGTTGGCGATGACGCGCCGCGTGCCGCCCAGGTAGTCGCCCGTCTTCGAATCGCGCGGACCCAGCGACGAGCCTTCGTAGCCGCGCACCGTGCCGATACCGCCGGCATAGACGTTCTTGATGATCGGGTAATCCTTGCTGCCGTAGCCCTGCCCCCAATCGACCATGCCATTCAAGGCGAGGGTATAGGAGCCGCCCAGCGGCACGAAGTACTGCTGCTGCGCCGTCAACATCGTGTACTGCAGGTCGATGGTAGACAGGTCAGCCTTCAGGCGGGTGTAGCCGCCCTTGGTCGGGGCCAGGCCGCTGTCGCGCGTGTCCTTGGTCCAACCGGTGGTGAAGATCACCGAGTTGGTCGCGTCGCCGTAGTCCCTGACGAACTTCTCATAGGCCGCCGGCGAGTTGTTGAACAGGTCGATCTGGTTGCGCTCGACGTTCGCGCCCAACATGATGCGGTCGTATTCCGAGATCGGCACGCCGAAGTTCATGCCCAGGCCCATGGCCTTGACGCGGTAGTCGCCGTCGTTGTTGTTCCAGGGCTCGGTCACGCGGTAGTAGGCGGACGTGGTGCGGCTGATGCCGTCCTTGGTCCAGTACGGATCGGTGTGCGACAGCACGATGGCACGGTTGGTCTTGCTGGTGTTCAGCTGCAGGGTCAGGTTGGTGCCGCTGCCGAAGACGTTGTCTTCGCTGATACCGGCCGACAGAATGGCCTTTTCGGACGAGCCGTAACCCACGCCCAGGTTGATCATGCCCGTGGGCTTTTCCTTGACGTCCACGTTGACGTCGACCTGGTCGGGAGAGCCCGGAACCGGATCGGTCTTGACGTTGACGTCGCTGAAATAGCCCAGGCGGTCGACGCGGTCGCGCGAGGTCTTGATGTCCTTGGCGTCGTACCAGGCAGCTTCCTGCTGGCGCATTTCGCGGCGCACCACTTCGTCGCGCGTGCGGGTATTGCCGCCGATCTGGATGCGGCGCACGTACACGCGGCGGCTGGGGTCGACGTAGAACGTCAGGTCGGCCTCATGCTTGGCGCGATCCAGCTGCGGGTTCGGGTTGACGTTGGCGAAGGCATAGCCCAGTTCGCCCAGGTAGTCGGTAATGGCCTTGGCCGAGCCGTTGGCCTTGGCGGCCGAGAACGTCTCTTCCGGCTTGATTTCGACCAGCGCGTTGATTTCCTTGTCCAGGCCCAGCAGATTGCCGGCCAGCTTCACGCTGCGCACCTTGTAGGGCTCGCCTTCGTGGACAGTAATCGTGATGCGGATGTCCTTGCGGTCCGGCGAAATCGTGACCTGGGGCGGCTCGACCGAAAATTCCAGATAGCCCTGATCCAGGTAGAACGAGCGCAGACGCTCCAGGTCGCCCTCGAGCTTTTCACGCGAGTACTTGTCGGTATCGGTGTACCAGGTCAGCCAGCCCGGCGTGGTCAGCTTGAATTCGTCGAGCAGATCGCTTTCGGAGAAGGCCTTGTTGCCGACGAAGCGGATTTCCTGGATGCGCGCGACCGAGCCTTCGAACACGTCGAAGCTCACGCCCACGCGATTGCGGGGCAGCGGGGTCACGGTGGAAGTCACTTCGATGCCGTACTTGCCCTTGGACAGGTACTGCTGCTTCAGTTCGTATTCGGCGCGCTCGAGCATGGAGCGGTCGAAGATGCGGCCTTCGGCGAAGCCCACTTGCGCCAGCGAGGTGGTAATGGCCTTGGAGTCGAACTCGCGCATGCCATTGAAGTTCACCGACGCGATCGTGGGACGTTCCTGCACGACCACCACGACAACGTTGTTGTCCGTCTGGATCTGCACGTCGGTGAAAAAGCCGGTGCCGTACAAGCGGCGGATGGCTTCGGTGGCTTCTTCTTCGGTGAACTTTTCGCCCACCTTGACGGGGAGATAGCCGAAGACGGTGCCGGCGTCAGTCCGTTGAATACCCTCTACGCGGATATCCCGCACGACAAAAGGGTCGAAGGCGTGGGCGATGGCCGGAACCAGCAGTGCGGCGATCAAACCCGGCAGTACACCCTTTTTGTGATGAAACATCCGGCGAAAAGACATCCTTGAGTATCCTCGGTCGTGCAAATGGCGGGGGATTTTATGCTAAATCGCGTTCAAGTGAACAAACGCGTGAAATCATTGAACAGCGCAAGCCCCATCAGGCTTGCCAATAAACCTATGCCGGCGCGCTGTCCGATATCGATCCACCTTGCTGGCGGCGGGCTACCCCGCACAATTTCGACGAGATAGTACAGCAGATGGCCACCGTCCAGCATGGGAATAGGCAGCAAATTTAGTACGCCCAGGCTGATGCTGATCAAGGCGATATAGGCGATATACGCAACAATTCCGATTCTGGCGGTCTGGCCGGCGTAATCCGCGATGGTCACCGGGCCGCTGACATTGCGCCAGGAAACGTCGCCCGTCACCATGCGGCCCATCATGCGCAGGGAGAACCAGGCCGTGTCCCAGGTGCGGACCGCGCCTTTCCACAGGCTCTCTAACACGCCGTAGCGCACAGTCACCATGGGGATGTCGCCGCCCAGCTGGACGCCCAGTCGGCCGATCACCTGGCCGTTGACGGTCTCGGCGCGCGGCGTGACGTTCAGCGAAATATTGGCGCCGTCGCGCGCCAGCGTGAGCGCCAGGGTCTTGCCGGCGCTTTCCTGGATCTGCCGGACCAGGGCCCCGGTATCCGGCGTGAGCACGCCATTCACGGCCAGCACCAGGTCGCCTGCGCGCAAGCCGGCCGCCTGCCCTTCGCCGCCATCGTTGACGACGCGCACGGCGGGCTTGGGCTGGGCCAGCCGCACGCCGGCCGCCGCCAACGGGTCGCCGCCCGCCGGGTCCATGCTGTTGGACGGCAGGATCAGTTCACGCTGCTGCACCGCGCCCGCGGGGGTCTTGACCTCGATCCGGGCGCTGCCGCCAGTGGCCATGACGTCCATCAGACGCCAGCGCGCGTCCGACCAGGAGGCGACTTCTTCGCCGTCGATGGCAAGGATGTGGTCGCCCGAGAGCAGGCCCGCCTGCGCCGCCGGCGTGCCAGCGGCGGGCTGGGCGATGACGGCCACGGGCTCTTCGGTGCCGGCCATGTTGAGGCCGGCGTACAGGAACACCGCGAGTATCAGGTTGAAAATGGGGCCAGCGGCCACGATGGCAATGCGTTGGCCGACGGGCTTGCTGTTGAAAGCGCCCGCGACTTCCGCCGGGCTCGCGCCAGCAGGAGGATCGTCCTGCATCTTGACGTAGCCGCCCAGCGGCAGGGCCGAGACAGCCCATTCCGTGCCGTGGCGGTCGGTGCGACGCAGGATGACCTTGCCGAACCCCACCGAGAAGCGCAACACTTTCACGCCGCACAGGCGGGCCACCCAATAGTGCCCCAGTTCATGGAAGATGATCAGGGAGCCAAGCGCAACCGCAAAGGCCAACAGGGTGAAAAGCATCGAGGTCGGAGAAATCTAGAAAATCAGAGGCTGGCGAGCGACGACGATGACCTGTATCAGGCCAGGCCCAGGCTGCCCGCGAAGACGCGCGCGTCGGAGTCAAGGGCGAGCACGTCGTCAAGACTGTTGAGCGTAACAGATGCTTGCCGTGCCTGCCACTCCAAGGAAGCCTCGATAACCCGCGGAATCCAGGTGTACGGCAGGCGCCCGCCCAGGAAAGCCTCCACGGCGATCTCGTTGGCGGCATTCAGGGTCACGCAGGCCCCCTGCCCGGCCCGCAGCGCCGCGAAGGAATGCGCCAGGCATGGGAAACGCGCCAGATCGGGCTTCTCGAAGTCCAGCCGCCCCAGGCGAGTCAGATCCAGCGGACCGACGCCACTGTCCAGGCGTTCAGGAAATCCCAGGCCGTAGGCGATGGGGGTGCGCATATCCGGCTGGCCGAGCTGTGCCAGCACCGACCCGTCGTCGTACTCCACCATGGAATGCACCACGCTTTGGGGGTGCACCACCACTTCGATACGGTCGGCGGGCATGGCAAACAGCCAATGCGCCTCGATCACCTCGAGGCCCTTGTTGAGCATGGTGGCGGAATCCACCGAAATCTTGCGGCCCATGCTCCAGTTGGGGTGGGCGCAGGCCTGGGCCGGGGTCACTTCGTGCAGATCTTCCAGGTCGCGCCCGCGGAACGGGCCGCCGGAAGCAGTCAGGAGCAGGCGGCGCACGCCCGGCGCCGGGCTTTCCGGCGCCGTAGCACGCCCACCATGGGGCAGGCATTGGAAAATAGCGTTATGTTCACTGTCGATAGGCAGCAGTTCGGCGCCGTTATCGCGTATGGCCTGCATGAAGAGCGAGCCAGCCGCCACCAGCGCTTCCTTGTTGGCCAGCAGCACGCGCTTGCCGCTGCGGGCGGCCGCCAGGGCGGCGGGCAGGCCCGCGGCGCCTACGATGGCCGCCATGACCGAGTCGCATTGGGGATCGGCGGCGGTATCCGCCAAGGCCTGCGCGCCCACCCGGATCTCCGGCATGGGCCGCCCGCCCGCCCAGGCCGCGGCGAACTTCTTGCGGGCCGCCGCGTCGGGCACCACCACGACTGCTGCGCGGCTGGCCTGCGCCTGCTCCGCCAGGCGCGCCATCTGGCTGTAGGCCGACAAGGCATACACCGCCAGCCGCTCGGGGTGGCGGGCGATCACATCCAGCGTGCTTTCACCGATCGAACCGGTCGATCCCAGCACGACGACGCGTTGAAAAGCCGTCAAAACAACACTCCAGACAAAAGTAGCGCAAACGGCGCGACCGGGAGAATCGCGTCAATGCGGTCATAGACCCCACCGTGGCCCGGCAGCAGCGTGCTGGAATCCTTGCGGCCGGCGCGCCGCTTGAGCAGCGACTCGAACAGGTCTCCCACGATCGACACCACGCCCAGCAGTGCAGCGATGGGCAGGGCCAGCCAGAAGCTCCAGCGCTCGACCAGCGCGTGCCCGTAAGTGCCCTCCCAGAGGCTGGAAAGACCGATCCAGACCACCGCCCCCAATACGCCGGCGACCGCGCCTGCGATCGTCTTGCCCGGGCTGACCCGCGGCGCCAGTTTACGCTTGCCGAACGCTCTGCCGGCAAAATATGCGGCGATATCGGCGACCCAGACCAGCGCCAGCAGCGACACCACGAAACCGGGGCCATGGGCCACGAACATCTGCGCCAGCACGGCCCAGGCGGCGAATGCGGCAGGCACGGAGAAAGCCGACCAGCCCAAGCTGGCGGGAGGCGCGTCGGAGCGGCCGCGTACTACCGCCGCCAGACCGCCGAACAGCCAGACCGCCGCCACCGCCGGCACCAGATAGCGCAACACCCAGGCGGGATCGGCGATGCCCGTGCCGCCACCCGCCAACCAGGCGGAGGTCAAGGCCAGCATGCCGGCGAACAGCAGGACGGCAACGCCTACGGCGATAAAGGGGGATGGCGGCTGCGGCAGCGTCAGGCGCAGCCACTCCCAGTTGGCGCAGGCGGCAGCCAGCGCCAGCAAGGCAACGAACCACCAGGGGTTCGCGCTGATCATTGCGGCAGCCAGAATGGCCAACAGAACGACTGCGGTAACGATACGCTGGCCCAACATATGACGGTCTCCTCGTGTACTGCCCTGGAAAGACGCGCTGGTCGTCCGCTTATTGCGCGCCGTCTTGGCTGAGTTGCGCGCTGGTGCGGCCGAAACGGCGTTCGCGCGTGCGATACCAGTCAAAAGCGGCCGCGAGTTCTGCGGCGCCGAAATCCGGCCAGTAGCGGTCCGTGAAGTAGAACTCCGCGTAAGCCATCTGCCAGATCAGGAAATTGGAAATGCGCTGTTCGCCGCCAGTGCGGATGAACAGGTCGGGCTCGGGGGCCCAAGCCATGGACAGGTGCCGGGACAGGCGTTCCTCGTCCACCAGTTGGGGCTGCGAGGCCAAACCCGGTTCGGCGGCCAGCATGGCGCGGGTCGCCTGCAGAATGTCCCAGCGTCCGCCATAGTTGGCGGCAACCGTCAGGTGCAGGCGGTCGTTGTGCGCCGTGCGTTCCTGAGCGGCGAAGATCAGCTCTTGCAGGCGGGGCTCGAAGGCGGACAGGTCGCCAATGACGTGCAAGCGCACGCCCTGCTCGTCCAGCTTGCCGATCTCGCGCTCCAGCGCTTGCACGAACAGGCGCATCAGCAGCGACACTTCCTCGGCGGGACGCCGCCAGTTCTCGGAACTGAAGGCGAACAACGTCAGATAGCGCACGCCGGCGCGGCCGCAGGCCTCGACGACGCGCCGCACCGCCTGCACGCCTTTGGCGTGGCCCGCGGTGCGCGGCAGCAGCCGCCTCGTCGCCCACCGGCCATTGCCATCCATAATGATGGCCACGTGCTCGGGAATGTCGCGGGTAGCGGGAACCGCCTGGGTCGAACTGGTTGCCATTGGTCTGGAGCTGCGCGCGGTGAAACGGCGAAAACGGAACTACATGAAGAAAAGCCTGCGCCGTCGTTCCATCGTTACGCAGCAACGCTGCGGACCAATGGACAGGACGGCGCTCAGGCAGGAAATCCTGGTCGCCAGGGCGATACGGCCTAGCCTATCACCCTGGCGGCATCCAGGAATTATACGGTCATGATTTCCGCTTCTTTTTGCGTGACCATCTTGTCGATCTCGGCCACGCTGCGGTCGGTCAGCTTCTGGACGTCATCCTGCGAACGACGCTCGTCGTCCTCGGAGATTTCCTTGTCCTTGACCAGCTTCTTCAGCGCTTCATTGGCTTCGCGGCGCAGGTTGCGCACGGCCACCTTGGCGTCCTCGCCTTCGCTACGGACCACCTTGGTCAGGTCGCGGCGGCGCTCTTCGGTCAGGGCGGGCATCGGCACGCGGATGGTGTCGCCCATCGACATGGGGTTCAGGCCCAGGTCCGATTCGCGGATCGCCTTTTCAATGGCGGCGGCCATGCTCTTCTCGTAGGGCTGCACGCTGATGGTGCGCGCGTCCACGAGGTTCACGTTGCCGACCTGGCTGATCGGCACGGGCGAACCGTAGTACTCGACCTGCACGTGGTCCAGGATGCCGGTATGGGCGCGGCCCGTGCGGATCTTGGCCAGGTTGGTCTTGAGCGTGTCAAGCGACTTGGCCATCCTGGCTTCGGCGGATTTGCGGATTTCTGCGACGCTCATGGCGTTTCCTTTTCTTTAGACGTGTACCAAGGTGCCTTCGTCTTCGCCGCTGACGACCCGCTTGAGGGCGCCGGACTTATTGATCGAAAACACTTTGATCGGCAGCTTCTGGTCACGGCACAGCGCAAAGGCCGTGGCGTCCATGACTTCCAGCCGGCGGACGATCGCTTCGTCGAAGCTGATGCGCGAGTAACGCGTGGCGGTGGGATCCTTGTTGGGATCCGCGCTGTAGATGCCGTCGACCTTGGTGGCCTTCAGCACGATCTCCGCCCCGATCTCGGCGCCGCGCAACGCAGCGGCCGTGTCCGTGGTGAAGAAGGGGTTGCCGGTGCCTGCCGCGAAGATGACGACCTTGCCCTCTTCGAGGTAGCGCAGCGCCTTCGGGCGGATGTACGGCTCGACGACCTGGTCGATGTTCAAGGCCGATTGCACGCGGGTGTCGACACCCTTGTGCTTGAGCGCGTCTTGCAGCGCAAGCGCGTTCATGATGGTGGCCATCATGCCCATGTAGTCGGCGGTCGCGCGGTCCATGCCCTGCGCGCCCGGGGCGACGCCACGGAAAATGTTGCCCCCGCCGATGACGATAGCCAATTCGACGCCCGTGGCGGCGACTTCGGCGACCTCATCGGTCATGCGGACGATGGTGGAGCGGTTGATGCCGAATGCATCGTCGCCCATCAGCGCCTCGCCGGAAAGTTTGAGAAGAACCCGTTTGTATGCTCTGCTGCTCATAGGTGATATCCCGAAGAACAATCCGACGAAAGTGTAAGACAAGAAATAGGCCGGACTAGAATTTAATCTAGCGCCGGCCCTTAAGCACTACCCTGGGGTCAGGCGCGGCCAGCGGCGGCGGCGGCGACCTCAGCGGCGAAATCGCTGGTCTTCTTCTCGATACCTTCGCCGACAACGAACAGCACGAACTTGCTGATCGAAGCGCCCTTTTCCTTGAGCATCTGCTCAACGCTGTGCTTGTCGCTCTTGACGAACGGCTGCGACAGCAGGGTGACTTCCTTCAGGAACTTCGCGACCGAGCCTTCGACCATCTTGGCGACGATTTCAGCCGGCTTGCCGGATTCGGCGGCCTTCTGTTCGGCGACCGAGCGTTCGGCAGCGATGTCGGCGGGGTTCACGCCGTCGGCGTTCAGCGCCTTGGGCTTGGTGGCGGCGATGTGCATCGCCAGGTCCTTGCCCACTTCTTCCGCGCCGGTGTATTCGACCAGCACGCCGATCTTGCCGCCGTGCACATAGCTGGCCAGGGCGTTCGGGGTCTCGATGCGCTCGAAGCGGCGGATCGAGATGTTTTCGCCGATCTTGCCGATCAGGGCGGTGCGGGTGGTTTCGACCGTGCCGTCGCCGTAGGGCAGCGCCGACAGGGCTTCCACCGTGGCGGGGTTCTGCGTGGCAACCAGCTCGGCCAGCTTGTTCACGAAGCCGACGAAGTCGTCGTTCTTGGCGACGAAGTCGGTTTCGCAGTTGATTTCGATGACGGCGCCCTTCTTGGCGTCGGCGGAGATGAACAGACCGATCAGGCCTTCAGCGGTGACGCGGGCGGCAGCCTTGCTGGCCTTGTTGCCCAGCTTGACGCGCAGGATTTCCTCGGCGCGAGCCAGGTCGCCCTCGGCTTCCGTCAAGGCCTTCTTGCACTCCATCATGGGGGCGTCGGTCTTTTCGCGCAGTTCCTTGACCAGGGCAGCGGTAATTTCAGCCATGTTTGCTCCAATTTGCTAGAACATGCCCCGGCAGGCCGGGACAGTGGTTTGATTCGATGGGACATCCGCGACTAGCGGATCAGGAAGATGGGAGCCCACCTTCGCATTGCCGGCGAGGCGGGAGCGGACCCGCATTCGGAACCGCTCCCAGACGCTAACCGCCGGACATGACAACAGGCTTAGGCCTGGTTGTCCTGCACTTCGACGAACTCTTCCTGACCTTCGCCCAGCTCTTCGACCAGACCGTTCAGGTTCTGTTCGCGGCCTTCCAGCACGGCGTCGGCGATGCCCTTGGCGTACAGCGCGATGGCCTTGGCCGAGTCGTCGTTGCCGGGGATGACGTAGTCGATGCCGTCGGGCGAGTGGTTGGTGTCAACCACGGCGACCACGGGAATGCCCAGCGTCTTGGCTTCGGCGATGGCGATCTTGTGGTAGCCGACGTCGATCACGAAAATGGCGTCAGGCAGACCGTTCATGTCCTTGATGCCGCCGATCGACTTGTTCAACTTGTCCAGTTCGCGTTGGAACAGCAGGCCTTCCTTCTTGATCATGCGCTCGGCGCCGCCTTCGGCGACCACGACTTCCATGTCCTTCAGGCGCTTGACCGAGGTCTTGACCGTCTTGAAGTTGGTCAGCATGCCGCCGAGCCAGCGGGCGTCGACGAAGGGCATGCCGCAACGGGCGGCTTCGGTGGCGACCAGCTCGCGCGCAGCGCGCTTGGTGCCGACGAACAGGATGTTGCCGCCGCGAGCAGCCAGCTGCTTCACGAACTTGGTGGCTTCCTGGTACTTATCAACCGTCTTTTCGAGGTTGATGATGTGAATCTTGTTGCGATGGCCGAAGATGTAAGGGGCCATCTTGGGGTTCCAGTAGCGGGTCTGGTGACCGAAGTGGACACCCGCTTCCAGCATTTCGCGCATCAAAGACATAACTTTCTCCAAGGGTTGATTTCTTGCGCCGCACCTGCATCAGCCTCTGGCTGACACCCTGGGTGGTGTTGCGCGCGATTTCCCGCAAATGCGGGATGACAAAATTTTAACCGGGCCGACCGATCACTGCCGCAATAACTACGACGCCTGGGGCGCCTTCTACTACGCTGCCGCGATAAACCCAGACGGCCGCCACGACCAAGAACCTTGCACCGCATGCTTGCAGGCGCTTGTCCAGACCCACCAGGAATTTCCTGGAAGTTTCCGGCGGTTTCCCGAAAGCGCACCCGGACCTGTTTTGTTGGCGGCGAAATCCAGCTCTGGAAAATCCAGCTCTTCGCGTTCAAGCGTGGGGCTTTACGCCCTGGCTTCAGTTCGATCGCGCATCAGACCATCGGGGCATTTCTTAAGAAAACGCGAACGTTTTCAAGAACTTAAGCCGACATCCATACCGAGTCCAAACCCTGAGCCTGCATCGCCGCTCTAAAACATGACCGGGCTTACAAGCACGCCGCGTCCCAGCTTGCGCCAGCATCCGCATCGCCGCCGACCATGCCCAACCCGACTTGCTTCCAGCAAGCGCCCCCGCTCGTAATATCCACGACCTGCCCGATTTCGCTCCACAACCTTCGCTTGCGGTGAAACTTCAGAGCCTGCCGCCGATCACTATGAATGGACCGCCGCTAGTGCCTGCCGGGTGTGCCTGACCTGCGACCAAGCCGCTGCCAACACCCGCCGGGTCAGCCTTTGCCGTAACCCGATTGCTCCCCAAAATTTTAGGGAAGCCTATAATTCTACTATTCTTTCAAGCAGACATTCAAGCGAGACATCGCGAAGCGACTCCATGGGCACTATTACCAATCAGGCCGACCTAGCCAAGATGCGCGCCGCCTGCCAGGACGCGGCCAAAGTCCTCGATTTCATCACCCCTCATGTCAAGCCTGGCGTCACCACCGGGGAACTGGACCGTCTCTGCCTGGAATACCTGACCGATGAGCTGGGCGTGAAGTCCGCCACCGTGGGCTATGCGCCCCCGGGTTACCCGCCCTTCCCCGGCGCCATCTGTACTTCGGTCAACCACCAAGTCTGCCATGGCATCCCTGGCGACAAGGTGCTGAAAAACGGGGACGCGCTGAACATCGACGTCACCATCATCAAGGACGGCTGGTTCGGCGACACCAGCCGGATGTACGCGGTGGGCGAGCAGTCCATATTGTCGCGCCGCCTGACCGAAATCACCTTCGAATGCATGTGGAAAGGCATCCAGCAGGTGAAAAACGGGGCCACGTTGGGCGACATCGGCAACGCGATCCAGAAGCATGCCGAGGCCAACGGCTTTTCGGTGGTGCGCGAATTCTGCGGCCATGGCATCGGCCAGCGCTTCCATGAAGACCCGCAGGTGCTGCACTATGGCAAGCCTGGCACCGGCGTGAAGCTGATCACGGGCATGCTGTTCACCATCGAGCCCATGATCAACGCCGGACGCCGCGAGATCCGTCAGTTGTCCGACGGTTGGACGGTGGTCACCCGCGACCACAGCCTGTCGGCGCAATGGGAGCATGCTGTCTGTGTCACCGAAACCGGCTATGAAGTCCTGACCCTGTCGCCGGGCATGCCCCAGCCGCCGGCCTTCATTACCGAACCCATCATCATCCCCGCACTCTGACGCACCTGCTCCAGCCACCATGACCGCCGCATCCCTCAGCGCCCTGCGCGAACGCATCCAGGAAGCCCGGCGGACCGCGGTGGCGCAGTTCCGCACGCACCTGCGGCCGGACACCCTGCTGTCCGAGCAGCGCCGCATCGTCGACGCCGCCCTGCGCGACCTGGTGAAGCACTGCCCGCTGCCTGCCGGTGCCACGCTGGCGGCCGTGGGCGGCTATGGCCGGGGCGAGCTTTACCCGCATTCCGATGTCGATCTGCTGATCCTGCTGCCGCACGCTCCCACGCCCGACGATGAGTCCGCCATCGAAAAGCTGGTGGCTTCGCTCTGGGACCTGGGCCTGGAACCCGGCCACAGCGTGCGCACCATCGAGGACTGCGAACGCGAGGCCGACGCCGACATCACCGTGGAAACGGCCCTGCTGGAGTCCCGCTGGCTGGCCGGCAGCCGCACGCTGATGAAGCAATTCGAAGCCGCGACCAAGTCCCGCCTGGACCCGCGCGCCTTCTTCCGCGCCAAGCGGGTCGAAATGCAGCAGCGCCACGCCCGCTACCACGACACACCTTACGCGCTGGAACCGAACTGCAAGGAATCTCCCGGCGGCCTGCGCGACCTGCAGGTCATTCTGTGGATGGCGCGCGCGGCGGGCTTCGGCAATAGCTGGCGTTCCGTGGCGCAGGCCGGCCTGCTGACCTCATCGGAAGCGCGCGACCTGCGCAAGGCCGAACAGGCTTTCAAGCGTCTGCGCATCGAATTGCACCTGCTGGCGAACCGGCGCGAGGACCGCGTGCTGTTCGACCTGCAGCCGGCCCTGGCCGAGGTCTACGGCATTCACGCCACCGCCACCCGCCGCGGCAGCGAGCTGTTGATGCAGCGCTACTACTGGGCGGCGCGGCTGGTGACGCAGCTGAACGGCATTTTGGTGCAGAACATCGAGGAACGGCTGTTCCCGCGCCCGGACAGCGACGCGCGCGACATCGACGACGATTTCCGCAATCTGCGCGACCGCCTGGACATCATTCGTGACGACGGCTTCGAACGCAATCCCACCCTGCTGCTGCGCGCCTTCCTGGTGATGCAGCAGCATCCGGAACTGACCGGCATGTCGGCGCGGACGCTGCGCGCCATCTGGCATTCGCGCCACCGCATCGACGCGCAGTTCCGCCGCAACCCGGTCAACCGCAAGCTGTTCCTGCAGATCCTGCAGCAGCCGCGCGGCATCGTGCATGAGTTGCGGCGCATGACCATGCTGAACATCCTGCCGCGCTACCTGCCGGTGTTCCGCCGCATCGTCGGCCAGATGCAGCATGACCTGTTCCACGCCTACACAGTGGATCAGCACACGCTGGCGGTGGTGCGCAACCTGCGACGCTTCACCATGCCGGAACATGCCCAGGAGTATCCGCTGGCCAGCCAGCTGATCGCCGGCCTGGACCGGCACTGGCTGCTGTATGTGGCGGCGCTGTTCCACGACATCGCCAAGGGCCGCGGCGGCGATCATTCCGAACTGGGCGCGCGCGAAGTGCGCAAGTTCGCGCAAGAACACGGCATGGAGCCCGAGGACACCAAGCTGGTGGAATTCCTGGTCCGCCAGCATCTGCTGATGTCGGCCGTGGCGCAGAAGCGCGACCTGTCCGACCCGGCCGTGGTGCAGGACTTCGCCGCCACCGTGAAGGACGAGCGCCACCTGACCGCTCTGTATCTGCTGACGGTGGCCGATATCCGCGGCACCAGCCCCAAGGTCTGGAACGCCTGGAAGGGCAAGCTGCTTGAAGACCTGTACAAGCTGACGCTGGCCGCACTCGGCGGCGCCCACGCCGACGCCCACACCGTCCTGACCGAACGCAAGGAAGAGGCCGCCCGCCTTACCCGCCTGGCGGGCCTGCGCGACGACGCCCGCGAAGCCTTCTGGAACCAGCTGGACGTGGCGTACTTCCTGCGCCACGACGCCTCGGACATTGCCTGGCACACGCGCCATCTGTACCACCAGGTCGCTCCAGCCCAGGCGGTCGTCAAGGCCCGCCCCATCGAACAAGGGGAAAGCCTGCAGGTCATGGTGTACACCCGCGACGCGCCCGATCTGTTCGTGGCGATTTGCGGCTACTTCGACGCCAAGTCGCTCTCCATTCAGGATGCCCGCATCCACACCACGCGCCACGGCTGGGCGCTGGACAGCTTCATCGTGCTGCTGCCGGAAGGCGCCAGCGACCTGCGAGCGCAGGCCACCCTGGTCGAGCATGAACTCGCCGAACGCCTGAAAGATCCGCATGCCGCCGCCCAGCAGCAGCCCGCCCGTGGCGGCTACTACGGCCGCGGCCGCCAGTCGCGCGTGTCGCGCGTTTTCCCGGTCATGCCTCAGGCCGAATTGCAGCCCGACGAACGCAGCACCTCCTGGCGCCTGTCGGTAACCGCCACCGACCGTCCTGGCCTGCTGCACGCCCTGGCGCGCGTCTTCGCCCGCCACGAGGTGAACCTGCTGATGGCCAAGATCATGACGCTGGGCGACCGCGTCGAGGACGTGTTCATCGTGGATGGATCGACGCTGGCGCGCCCGCGCAGCCAGATGCAGTTCGAGCGCGACATCCTGGACGCCCTGGCGGGCGAGGAAACGCAACAGCGCGCCGCCTGAGCGCGGCAGGCCCCTGGCATCGCCAGCGCCGCCGGGACCGCATACAATCCCGGTTTTCGGCCAGGCGATACCCTCCCCATGGAGCTAAACGATTATCTGCGCGTTTTCGGCACCAGCTTCTTTTTCGCGCTGGCAACCCTGCTGCCGTTCCTGAACCCGCCCGCGATCGCGCCGATTTTCCTGTCGCTGACCGAAGGCGCTTCGTCTTCCACCCGCATGGTGCTGGCCAAGCGCGTGGCCATCAATGTCTGCCTGATGCTGATCGTGGCCATGGTGGCGGGCAACGTGCTGCTCAGTTTCTTCGGCATTTCCCTGTCCATTGTGCGGGTCGGCGGCGGCATGCTCGTGATCGCCAGCGCCTGGCGCCTAGTGAATTCGCCCGACGCCGACACTGAGCGCGTGGCGCGCATGGCCGAGTCCTTCACCCCCGAAATGGCCAAGGCGCGGGCGTTCTACCCCCTGACCTTTCCCATCAGCTGCGGCCCAGGCTCCATCGCCGCCGCCATCACCGTGGGCGTGTCGCTGCGCGACCAGAACCACGTGCTGAGCCTGGTGCGCCTGGGCGGCTCCATCCCGGGCATCATCGTCGTGTCGGTGACGCTCTACATCTGCCTGCGCTTTGCCGCGCAGATGCTGCACCGCCTGGGCGACAACGGCACCGCCGTGTTCATGCGCCTGTCCGCCTTCATCATGCTGTGCCTGGGCGTGCAGATCTTCTGGGAAGGCTCGCGCGAACTGCTGCTGGGCGTGCTGCAGCAAGTGATGCAACCAATTCCGATTCCCAAGGCCTAAGCCTGGCCGGACGCCGCGTCCGGCCCTTTTTCCAACCCTTGCAAAGCAACAATGACTTCTCGCTCAGAACGCCTGCTCCGCCTGATCGCCCTCTTCTGCTTCGGCGCCGTCGGCCTCGCCCTGGTTTCGCAGCACGTCTTCGACATGCCGCCCTGCGCCTGGTGCGTCATGCAGCGCCTGATCTACCTGGTGATCGGCGTCGTCGCGCTGGTCGGTGGATTCGGCGGCGGACGCGCCCTGACACGCCTGTGCGGCGCGCTCGCCGCACTGCTGTCCCTGAGCGGCATTGCCGCCGCCTGGTACCAGTACAGCGTGGCCGCCAACATGCTCTCCTGCGACCAGACCTTCGCCGACCGCTTCATGACCGGCATCGGCCTGGAAAGCGCCGTGCCGTCGCTGTTCGGCATCTATGCCACCTGCATGGACGCCAAGGTGCCGGTGCTGGGCATCGAGTACGCCTTGTGGAGCCTGGCGCTCTTCGTCATCATTTTCTTCATGGCGCTGCCGGTCGTATTCAGGCGCGGCGGGTCGCAGTAACTGCCCATCCCGATGCCGCCCGCGGCCCCGCGGGCGGCGGCCAAACGCCGGGAAGCCTGACCGCGCCCCCGCCGGCGCCCTCGTCTTGATCATGTCCACCCTGAAATACCTGACCGGATATCCGGAATCCCTGCTCACCCAGGCCCAGAAGCTGCTCGACCAAGGCAAGCTGGGCACGGCGCTGCTGGCGCGCTACCCCGCCGGCCCGCACGACGTCCGCACCGACCGGGCGCTCTATCAATACGTGACGGACCTGAAGAACGTCTACCTGCGCAATGGCGATCAGATCAACAAGGTCGCCTTCGACAGCAAGATCCACGTGATCCAGCATGCGCTGGGCCAGCACACCTATATCTCACGGGTGCAGGGCGGAAAGCTCAAGGCCAAGCATGAAATCCGGGTGGCGACGCTGTTCAAGACTGTGCCGGCGGAATTCCTGAAGATGATCACGGTGCATGAGCTGGCTCACCTGAAGGAGAAGGACCATAACAAAGCCTTCTACAACCTGTGCCTGCGCATGGAGCCGCAGTACCACCAATACGAGTTCGACTTGCGGCTATATCTGACACATCTGGAAGCCACACGCGAAACCTTATGGAAGGCCGCGGCCTGATTTCCCAGGGCAAGTGCCCAGCAATAAAAAATGCCGCCCCGAAGGACGGCATTTTTCTTGCCAGCAGGCAGACGCGTCAGGCGTCGCTGGCCGCGTAGCCCATGTTGAACTGCAAGCCGCTGGCGCCGCCTTCCTCGCCGGGTTCGGCGCGGGACTGACCCAGCCGAGCCAGGTATTCGGCGGTGATGTCGCCCGTGACGTACTCACCGTCAAAGCACGAAGCCTCGAAGCGCGACAGCTTGGGATTGATGTCCCGCACCGACTGCTGCATGTCGTGCAGGTCCTGGTAGACCAGCGAGTCGGCGCCGATGGCGCGGGCGATTTCCTCGTCGTTGCGGCCGGTGGCGATCAGTTCGCTCTGCGTGGGCATGTCGATGCCGTAGACGTTCGGGAACCGCACCGGAGGCGCGGCCGAGGCGAAGTACACCTTGTTGGCGCCGGCGGCGCGGGCCATGTCCACGATCTCGCGGCTGGTGGTGCCGCGCACGATGGAGTCGTCCACCAGCAGCACGTTCTTGCCCTTGAATTCCATGCCAATGGCATTGAGCTTCTGGCGCACCGATTTACGGCGCACAGCCTGGCCCGGCATGATGAAGGTGCGGCCCACGTAGCGGTTCTTGATCAGGCCTTCGCGGTAGTCCAGGTTCAGGCGCGCGGCCAGCTGCATGGCGGCGGGACGCGAGGAATCCGGAATCGGCATGACCACGTCGATGTCGCCCAGGCGCATGTTGCGCGCCACCTTGTCGGCCAGGTATTCGCCCATGCGCAGACGGGCGTCGTACACCGACACGCCGTCGATCAGCGAATCCGGACGCGCGAAGTACACGTATTCGAAAATGCAGGGCACCAGTTGCGGATTGTCGGCGCACTGGCGGCTGACGAAGCGGCCGTCCAGGTCGACGAACACCGCTTCGCCCGGCTCGACGTCGCGCACGAAGGCGAAGCCGCTGCCTTCCAGCGCCACGGATTCCGAGGCCACCATCCACTCCACGCCCTCTTCGGTTTCCTGGCGGCCGATGCACAGCGGACGGATGCCGTTGGGATCGCGGAAGGCCAGCAAGCCGTAGCCGGAGATCTGCGCCACCACGGCATAGGCGCCGCGCACGCGCTTGTGCAGGGCCGACACGGCGCGAAAGATGGCATCGTCATCCAGCGACACGCCGTTGGCCGACGATTGCAGCTCGTGCGCCAGGACGTTCAGCAGGACTTCGGAATCGGAGTTGGTGTTGATGTGGCGGCGGTCCACGCGGTAAAGCGATTCGCGCAGCTCGCGCCAGTTGGTCAGGTTGCCGTTGTGGGCGAACATGATGCCGAACGGCGCGTTGACGTAGAACGGCTGGGCCTCTTCCTCGCTGGCGCTGGAGCCCGCGGTGGGATAGCGGACCTGGCCGACGCCCGACGTACCCGGCAGCGCGCGCATGTTGCGCGTGCGGAAGACGTCGCGCACCAGGCCGTGCGCCTTGTACATATTGAATTGGTTGCCTTGCGACGTCGCGATGCCCGCGGCGTCCTGCCCGCGATGCTGCAACAGCAGCAAGCTGTCATAGAGCAGCTGGTTGACCGGCCCGCGCCCGATGACCCCTACGATTCCACACATGGTGAGCTTTCCTGGTTGATTTAAAGCTAATCAATACGGCAGCCACGTCGCCAGGGACGGCGGCAGCCACGTCTTGATATGTTTGATGGCCTCGATGGCCGAATGCGAAAACATGGCGTCCTTCCACCACGGCTCTTCCGGCAGCGGCGTGTAGCCTGCGGCGGCGACCAGCGCCAGCACGATCAACAGGCCACGGGCCAGCCCGAACATCCCGCCCAGGCCGTGGTCGGCGGGACTCAGTCCTGTACTGCGGATCAAGGCGGCAAGCGTCATATTGACCAACCCCACGCCGAGCAGCACGATGATGAACACTGCCGCGTACGAAGCTCCCATGCGCAGCAGCGTTGTTTCAATATAGGGCTCCAACCAGGCATAGACCGTGGGGCCCCACCATATCGCGGCCACAAAGGCCAGCAGATAGGCGACCAGCGACAGCACCTCTTTGAGCAGGCCGCGCACCAGGCCCAGCACACCCGAAACCGCCAGGATGGCCAGCACGACGAAGTCGAAACCGGTCACTATTGGGCGGCGATGAAACCATTGTCATAGCCCAGGGTGCGCAACCGCGCCTGGGCCGCCTGCGCCGCCTCGCGCGAGGGGAACGGCCCCACCCGCAGACGGTACTGCTGCTTGCCATTGATGGTGGCTTGTTCAACGAATGCGTTGGTCACGCCGGCCTGGTGCAGCTTGCCGCGCCGCGACTGGGCGTCCTCGGACGTGGTGTAGGCGGCGATCTGCAATACGAAATTACCTTTCGCGGCCGGCTTGGGCGCGGGCGCCGACGCGGCGGGCGCCTGGCGTCCTTCCAGCAGGGCCAGGGCGCGCGCGCCGTCATCCGAGCGGGTATCGGGCTTGGGCGCCGGCTTGGGTTCGGGTTTGGGCGGCGTGGCCGGCTTGGCCTCGGGCTTGGGCGGCGTAACGGCTGCGGTCACCGGCGGCGTCGTGGGCTGTGTCGCCGGGGGCGTCGTCGGGGTTGCCGTCGCGGGCGGTTGTACGGACGTGACCGGAGGCGGCGTAGGGATGGCCGAAGGATCCGTCGGCGCAGCGCTGCCCGGTGCGGGCGTCTGCGGCGTGGCGACCTGCGGTTCGCTCACTTGCGGCTGGAACGGCGTGTTGCGTTCCGGCACCCTGATGGGAATGTTGTCGTCGACCGGCGTGGGCTGAGAATCCAGCACCATGGGCAGGATGATGACGGCTGCCAATACCAGCGCGACAGCGCCTGCCAGCCTGCGCCGCGCGCGGCCGCGCAGCTCCGCAGCCTGCACCTCGCTGGGCACTGCCGCCCGCTTGGAGGGCTGCGCCTGGTCGGCAGGATCTTTGCGTTTGAAAAAACCCATGGAGGAGAATTCCTTGCGGCGATATGGCGGCGGGCCGCCTGGACGCGACTGACCCGCTGCTGCCTATGCCTTGCGACCCAGAGCCTGCAAAACCGAGGCTACGGTGAGAAACGAGCCGAACACCACGATTCTATCATTCTCCCCTGCCCGTTCGCGCGCAGCCGCGAAGGCCTGCGCAGGATCCGCATACGCGGAGATGCCCGGTTTTTCGCCGTCTGCAGGCGCGGGCGGCAGCGCCGCGGCGACTTGCTCCGCCAGCGCTTCGCCAGGCGTACCGCGCGGCCCCGGCAAGCCGGCGCAGTACCAGTTGTCGATGCGCGTCCCGAGCTTGGCGACGACGCCGGCCAGATCCTTGTCGTTCAGCATGCCGAACACCGCATGGGTGTACGGATGGAAACCCATGTTGTCCAGGTTCTGCGCCAGCACCGCTGCGGCATGCGGGTTATGCGCCACGTCCAGGATGACCGCGGGCTGGCCCGGCAGGATCTGGAAACGGCCTGGCAGGGACGCCTGCAACAGCCCCAGGCGCACGGCCTGCTGCGGCACCGGCAGACGGTCGCGCACCGACTCCAGCGCCGCCAGCGCCGCCGATGCATTCAACAACTGGTTGGCGCCGCGCAGCGCCGGATAGGCCAGCGAATTGCGGCGCTGTTCGCGCCCGCCGTAGGCCCATTGCTGGCGGTCGCCGGAATAGTTGTAGTCACGGCCGAACAGCCACAGATCGGCGCCGATCTTCTCAACGTGATCCAGCAGCGATTGCGGGGGCACGGGGTCGCTGCAGATTGCCGGCCGGCCGCCGCGGTAGATGTGGGCCTTCTCGAAACCGATTTTTTCGCGCGTATCGCCCAGCCAGTCGGTGTGGTCCAGATCCACGCTGGTGACGATGGAGCAGTCGGCGTCGACGATGTTGACGGCGTCCAGCCGCCCGCCCAGGCCGACTTCCAGCACCACGGCATCCAGCTTCGACTGCGAGAACAGGCGCAGGATCGCCAGCGTGGTGAATTCGAAATAGGTCAGCGAAACGTCGCCACGCGCTACCTCGACCGCCTGGAACTGGGCGATAAGCGCCTCGTCCGTGGCGATCTGGCCATTGATGCGGGCGCGTTCGTTGAAATCAATCAGATGCGGGGAGGTGTACAGCCCGACCTTGTAGCCGGCCGCCAGCAGGATCGCTTCCAGCATGGCACAGGTGGAACCCTTGCCATTGGTGCCGCCGACGACGAACTTCACGCCGGACAGCTCCAACCCCATGCGCCCGGCGACCTCGCGCACCCGGTCCAGGCCCATGTCGATGGCGGTGGCGTGGATCGACTCCAGATACTGCAGCCAATCGGACAGGGTGGCGGAAACGTCGGGCGTGCGGGCAGAAGACATGACAAAGCCGGAAGTGAAGTCAGCGTTCGATTTTAGCAGTCCGCGCACGGTGTTTTCCCTAATCCCCCAGGGAGCGGCAAGGTATCCGGATCGAAAAACTGCTTGCCGATATTTTTCTCATACATAAAAATAATTTCACGTATAGAAATTTTAACGGACCAAAAATGACGCAGAGCAAGACCCCAGCCTGGCTGGTGCGCGAGGCCGACGTGCCCGGCTATCACCCCGCCAACCACACCGGCACCCTGAACCGCCGCCTGATCGGTCCGGACACCGTGGGCTCCCGGGGCGTGGAAGTGCTGCTGGGCGTAATCGACAAAGGCAAGGGCGCCCTGCCGCACGCCCACCCCGGCATCGAGCAAGTCTGCTACCTGCTGTCCGGCACGGCGCGCGCGCAGGTGCAGGACGAATGGGCCGACATGGGTCCGGGAGACTGCTGCTACTTCCCCCCGGACATTCCGCATGTCTTCACCGTCACCAGCGACGAGCCCGCCCGCCTGCTGGTGATCTACACGCCCCCCTATGAAGAATCCCCAGACCGCGTGATACGCGGCTTTCCGGCGCCACCCCCAGCCGCTTGACGCAGCGCAGCCCCGGGCAGCGGACGCAGAAACCGCGCCGGGATCCGAAGCACACAGGAGACAAACCCATGAAACCTCTAAGCCTGCTGGGCGCCGCCCTTATCGGCGGCGCGGCGCGGGCCGCCGGCCCCGCCGCGCACGCCGCTGATTACCCCACCAAACCCATCACCCTGATCGTCCCCTTTCCCGCCGGATCCGGCACCGACGCCGTGGGCCGCATCTTCGGCGCCGAGCTCGGCAACATACTGGGCCAGCAGGTCGTGGTGGAGAACAAGCCCGGGGCCAACGCCACCATCGCGGCCAATTACGTCGCTCGCGCCAAGCCCGATGGCTACACGTTGTTCGTCACCACCAACACCTCGCATTCGGCGGCGCCCTGGCTGATGAAGAACGTGCCCTACGATCCGGTCAAGGACTTCACCGCCATCGCCCGCGGCGGCAACCTGCCCTTCATCCTGGTGGTGAATCCGAAGCGTCCCTGGAAAACGGTGGGCGAACTGGTCGCCGACGCGCGCCAGCATCCGGGCCGCATTACCTACGCCAGCGGCAACAGCACCGGCATCGTCGCCGGCGCCACGCTGGCCAACCGCGCCAAGATCGACATCCTGCACGTGCCCTACAAGGGCACGCCGCAAGGGCTGACCGACGTGGTCGGCGGGCAGGTCGATTTCATGTTCACCGACCTGGCTTCCGGCCTGCCCTTCGTGCAATCGGGCCAGCTGCGGGCGCTGGCCGTGTCGACCGCCGAACGCAGCGCCATTGTCCCGGACCTGCCATCCATGGCCGAGTCCGGCGTGCAGGATTTCGACCTGAACTCATGGAACGGCTACTTCGGCCCGGCCGGCATGCCGCCGGAAATCGTGGCCAAGCTGAATGCCGCGATCAATCAGGTGGTGGCCAAGCCGGACGTAAAAATGCGGCTGGCCGGCCTGGGTTTTGACGCCTTTTCCAGCACGCCACAAGCGTTCTCGCAGTTTGTCGGCGCCCAGCTGGACCTGTGGGGCAAACTGATCCGCGACGCGGGGATCGAGCAGCAATGAACGCATCACCGCAATCTGGCACGCAGGCCTCCGGCCCGTTGGCGGGCGTGCGCATCCTGGACCTGAGCACGGTGGTGATGGGCCCCTATGCCACCCAGGTCCTGGCCGACCTGGGCGCCGACGTCATCAAGGTGGAACCGCCGGCCGGCGACAACATGCGGGCCGTCGGCCCCATGCGCAACCCCGGCATGGGGCATATCTATCTACATCTGAACCGCAATAAGCGCTCCGTCGTGCTGGACCTGAAGACGCCGGAGGGGTTGGAGGCCTGCCTGACACTGGCCGAAAGCTGCGACGCCCTGCTCTACAACATCCGTCCGCAGGCGATGGCCCGGCTGGGCCTGTCCTACGAGGCGGTGGCGGCGCGCAATCCGCGCATCGTCTACCTGGGCGCCTACGGTTACGGCGAGGCCGGCCCCTACGCCGGGCGCCCCGCCTACGACGACCTGATCCAGGGCCAGACCGGCATCGCCGCCCTCTCCGCGCAGCAAAGCGGGGACGTGCCGCGCTACGCGCCGCTGACCCTGGCCGACCGAGCGGTCGGGCTGCACGTGGGCATCGCGCTGGTGTCCGCAGTGCTGCACGCCCGCGGCGCGGGGCTAGGCCAGCAAGTGGAAATCCCCATGTTCGAAGGCATGGCCCACCTGGTGCTGGGCGACCATCTTGGCGGCGCCACCTTCGATCCCCCGCTCGGCCCCACCGGTTACGCGCGCCTGTTGGCGCCGCACCGCCGCCCCTACGCCACGGCCGACGGCTATATCAGCTTGCTGATCTACAACGATAAGCACTGGCGCAACTTCTTCGACCTGATCGGCCGGCCCGAATTGTCGCGGGACCCGCGCTTCAGCTCCCACGGCGCACGCGCCGCCCACATCGGCGAGGTCTACGCCTTTGTCGCCGAGGTCGTCGCCACCCGCCGCAGCGAGGAATGGCTGGAAGGCCTGGCGCGGGCGGACATTCCCGCCTCGCCGCTCTATTCCGTGGACGACCTGCTGCAGGACGAGCACCTGGCCGCGACCAACTTCATCCGGACCATGGACCACCCCAGCGAAGGCCCGATCCGCACGACGGCTCCCCTGGGCAGATACGAAAGCACCCCCACCTCCCTACGCCGCCCCGCCCCCAGGCTGGGCCAGCACAGCCGCGAAGTGCTGGCCGAGGCCGGCTATGACCCCGCCCGGATCGACGCCATGGCGGCCCGCGGCATCACCCAGGATGAAAACCACTGATGGACTTTGAATTCACCCCCGACCAGTTGGCGCTGCGGGACGCCGTGGCCCGCATCTGCGAGCGCTATCCGGACGAATACTGGCTGGAGCGCGACCGCGAAGGCGGCTTTCCTGAACCTCTGCACGCCGATCTGGCGCGCGACGGCTGGCTGGGCATCGCCATGCCCCAGGAGTATGGCGGCGCCGGCCTGGGCATGACCGAAGCCGCCCTGATGATGCAGACCATTGCGGCCTCCGGCGCCGGCTTCACCGGCGCCTCGGCCGTCCATATGAACATCTTCGGCCTGAACCCGGTCGTGGTGTTCGGCAGCGACGAGCAGCGCCGCCGCTGGTTGGAACCCCTGATCGCCGGCCGCGAGAAGGCCTGCTTCGCGGTCACCGAACCCGACGCCGGGCTGGACACCACCAAGCTCAGCACCCGCGCCGTGCGCCAGGGCGACGAGTACGTGGTGCATGGCCGCAAGATCTGGATCTCGACCGCCCAGGTCGCGCACAAGATGCTGCTGCTGGCGCGCACCACCCCGCTGTCCGAGGTGGCAAAGCCCACCCAGGGCCTGTCGCTGTTCTATACGGACCTGGACCGCAACAAGGTAGAAGTCCGCGAAATCGAGAAGATGGGCCGCAAGGCGGTGGACTCGAACATGCTGTTCATCGACGGCCTGCGCATCCCGGTGGCCGACCGAATCGGTGAGGAAGGCCGGGGATTCGAATACATCCTGCACGGACTGAACCCCGAGCGCATCCTGATCGCGGCCGAGGCGGTGGGTATCGGCCGCGCCGCACTGGATCGGGCGGTGAAATACGCTGGCGAGCGTACCGTGTTCGGCCGCCCCATCGGCCAGAACCAGGGCATCCAGCATCCGCTGGCACAGGCCTGGATGCAGCTGGAAGCCGCCGACCTGATGGTGTTCAAGGCCGCCAGCCTGTATGACGCGGGCAAGCCCTGCGGCCCCTACGCCAACTCGGCCAAGTACCTGGCGGCCGAGGCCGGCTACAACGCCTGCCAGACCGCGGTCATGACCCTGGGCGGCATGGGCTACGCCAAGGAATACCACGTGGAGCGGTTGCTGCGCGAGAGCTTCATTCCCCGCATTGCGCCGGTCAGCCCGCAACTGATCATGTGCTTCATCGCGGAAAAAGTGCTGGGCCTGCCCAAGTCCTACTGAACGGCGGCGTTTGATCAGCGGCCAGGCCTGCCTGTCAGGCCTGCTGCTCCAGCGCCGTGCAGGCCGAGCGCAGGATGCGCGCGTAGGCTTCCTGCTGCGGCTCGATCCGGTAGATCGGCCCGCCCACCGAAATCGCATAATGTTCGCCGGACAGGGTGACCGGCCAGGCGATCGCGCCCACGTCCGCAATGGACTCGCCGCTGTTCATGAACCAGCCGCGCTGGCGCGACAGTTCCAGATCCGCCAGCAGCGCCTCGCGCGTGACCAGGGTGCGTTCGTTGTGACGGGTCATGGTCATCCCGGCGAGCATAGCGTCGCGGGCTGGCGCGTCCAGCAGCGATAGCAACGCCTTCCCCAGCGAATTTGCATGAACGTCTTTGAATTCACCCGCAACCGGCGCATATCTGATGGTATGAGGAGAATCGAGGACATCCAGGTAGACCACTCGGCCTTCCTGGCTCAGTTTGGCGAAAACAATCGTTTCGCGCGTAGCGTCCCTTAATTCGGTAAGGCTGGGATAAACCCGGTCCAGCACCGGATCGGCGCGGGCGATGCGCTGCGCCATGGCCAGCAGCCTGCCGGTCGGGTAGTAGCCCTGGCGCCGGCCGGTTTCATATAGGTAGCCCAGGCCGGTCAGCGTGCGGATCAACGCCAGGCAGCTCGACACCGGCACATCCAGCAACCGGGCCAGTTCCGATAGCGGCAGCGCGCGCTTCTCGCGCGCATAGGTTTCGATGATTTCGATAACTCTCAGCGCCGTCTTGACACTCATTACCCGATCCGAACTGTTTAGCACGTGAAACATCTGGCTCGCCGGTGGCTAAAGTTCCCTGCGGGCCTGCCGTTATCGTAGCTGAGAATTCCCTGAAAACAGCGCGTTCCTCCGAGACGCCCACATCGCCGTTGGAGTGATCATGGCCGTAACCCCCATAGCCCCTGCATCGTTTGCACCAGCGCCGCTGGCCTCCGCGCCCGTCGCGCCGGACCCCGCCGTGAGCGTCGTGCCCACGGCCGCCGCAACGAACAGCGGGGCTTCGGACAGCGCGACGTCGGATCAATCCGATTCGCAGAAGCTACCCCTGGACAAGGCTCTGGATGAAATCAACGACCAGATGAAAGCCTGGTCCACCCAGCTCCAGTTCGAGATCGACCCCAATGTGCACCAAGTCGTGGTCTCGGTGATCGACGCGGAATCGGGTGACGTCATACGCACGATCCCCAGCGAAACGCTCCTGAAAATCGCCAAAATGATCGTGAACATGCAAGGAAACGGCATCAAAACCACGGCCTGATTCGACCCTGTTTTCATGCTCCGTCCGCTGCCATCGAGCGGGCCAATCATGGAAGCGTCGAATTAGGCCCGCCTAATGCCCTTACCCGGCCAATCGCCGCCAACGTATTTTTGACAGAATCGCATCGCTAGGAAGGAATTTCACATGGCCTCTATCACCAACCTCGGCTCGACCACCGGCTTGCCCCTTGAAAAGATCCTGACCGATCTGCAGGCGGCCGAGGACAAAAAACTTAGCCTATATACGAATCGCCAAGCCAGTTACGAGGCCCGTGTAAGCGCCTTTGGCCAGATTCAAAGCGCGGTTGAAGCCCTGCAGAAGGCTGCAGCGGCACTGGGCAAGGCGTCGACGCTGGACGCCGTCAAACCCAATGTCATAGGTGACGGCCTGACCGCGACCATTGGTGAAGACGGCGCCACGATGGGCGAATACGCCATCAAAGTGAAGAACCTGGCGGCGGCGCAGACCTTGCAATCCGCCATGGTCACGGATCGCAAAGCGTCGAACGGCGCGACCGGTTCATTTGAAATTGAACTCACCAACGGTGAAAAGCACACGATCGAGCTGAAGGACGATACGTCGCTGAATGGCATCGCAAAGGCGATCAATAGCGATGACAAGGCTGCGGTGCGCGCGACGATCATCACAAATGACTCCGGTAGTTACCTCATGCTCAGCGCAAAGGATACTGGCGTGCAGGCATCGGTAAAGTCCATCACAGTTACCGGCACTCCCGAACTGGAAAACATTCTGAGCTACAACTCTGGCTCCGGCACCCAGTTGACGCAGCAAACCGCAGCCGACGACGCTGAGGTCGAGGTTAACGGCATCACTATCAAGAGCGGCAGCAACAATATTTCTGGTGCGATTGACGGCGTTACGCTGAACCTGACAGCAAAGACGGAAGCCAACAAAGTCGTCACCTTGAAACTGCAAAGCGATACCACCGTCGCTAGCAAAGCGGTGCAAGATTTCGTCAGTGCCTACAACGCGGTGCAAAGCACGATCTCGAAACTGACTGCATTCGATATCACTGCCCAAACGAATCAAGCCCTGACCGGCGATAGCACAACCCGCGGTATCCAGTCTGCAATGTCTAGCGCTTTGCAGGTTTTCACGCAGGGGGGCTCGGTGAGTTCGCTGGCCGATCTCGGTATCGCCATGGACCCCAAGACGGGTCAACTGAAGCTCGACCAAAAGGAACTGGACAAGGCGTTGACTGCCAACCCCGCAGACGTCAAACGCCTCATGACCTCAGCCGATGGCCTTGCTGCCAAGTTCGACGCCGCCACCAAGGCGGCCCTCGGCAGCAACGGCTCGATCAAGACCAGCCAGGATGGCCTGAACGAGTCGATTAAAGACGTAAAAGACCAATTGGAACGAGCCAAGGCCTCTAGCACAGCGTCCATGGCCGCCATGCGCGCCCAATTCGTAGCTTTGGACAAGTTCGTATCGCAACAGACGGTCACGGCCAACTACCTGACGCAGCAGTTCGCAGCCATGAGCAAATCCAAGTAATTTCTAGAAGATGTATTGATGACCTACGCTGCCCGCCGCCCCTCCGGATCTTATTCCGTGCGTTCCTACGCAGAAATAGGGCTGGAAACACAGATCCTGGGCGCCAGCCCCGAAAGGCTTATCTCCCTGCTGTACATGGGTGCTCGGGCGGCAATCGGGCAGGCTCGCCTGCACCTTCAAGAAGGCAGAATCACCGAACGGGGAGCCGCCATTTCGAAGGCCATCAAAATCGTCGATGAAGGCTTGAAAACCGGACTGAACATGGAGGCCGGCGGCGAAATTGCCGCCAACCTCGCCCGCCTCTACGACTACATTGTCCGCACGCTGCTGATGGCAAACCTGAAAGCAGACCCGGAAGCGCTCGAAACGGCAGACCGCCTATTGGCCGATCTGGCCGAAGCCTGGCAAACATCCATTGATCGCCCTGTCGGAGGCGTGCAGCCTTGACGGCACCGCATACGCACCGTCCAGCCATCGAACGCCCGAGATTTCCATGACGTCCACGACCCAGTACACCTCCCCTATCCTGGAACACTACCAGGAGATCGCTCTCATCACGGGAGAAATGCTAGCAGCGGCGCAAGCCGGCGACTGGGACGGGGCCATGGTCCACGGACAGCAATACTGCGAGCTGGTGGAGCGTCTGCGCCAGACCGAACATTCCGCGCCGCTGGACGAAGCCGGCCGCGCCATGAAATACGACCTGCTCGTGCGCATCCTGGATAACGACGCGCTCACCCGCGACCTGGCGCTGCCACAACTGGCCCGTCTGGGCGACTTGCTCGGGCGCATGAAACGCCAGCAGACCCTGCTGTCCGCCTACGGCTACCAGGCGCCTGAAGAATGAGCGTAGGTCCCGCCGCACTCGGCAACGTCCTGGTGCAGCGGCTGGACGCCGTGCTAGGCACGACGATGTCCGCCGCCAGCGCCAATCAAGTCTCCGGCGCCCGGCCCGACGCGGTCAGCCAGCCCGGCAACCTGGAAAAGCCCGGCGCCTCGGACGGCTCGACGCGCGACCCGCGGCAAGGCATACAGACTGGCGGCGCCCGCGGCGACCGCCAGAATACTGTCGTCGACCCCAAAACCGCGGCAGCGCTGGCGCTGGCTGCCCGCGGCCTGGTCACCAGCAGCGACACCACCGCCTCGGCCCCGACCACGCTGGGCACGACGGCGCGCACCATTCTGGCCTTGCTGGCCCAATTCCCCGAGGCGGCTCCGGCAGTTCAGGGCCGCGCGCCCCTGTGGACCGCCGACGCGCAGGCCGGCCAACCCGCCGCCGGCGCCGGCCCCATGCCGACAGCGCAACCAGGCCAGCAGCCCGCGCAGACCGCTGCGCAGACACCTCAGCCCACGCCTGGCCAGACGCCGACGCAGACCACCGCCCAGCAAGCTTCCGCTCTCGCGACCTCGGTCGCGGCTGCTTTGGACGGCGATAGTCCGGCGACCGCCGCCAAGCAGAACCTCCAGACCGGACACGGCGCAAGCGCCAACGCCGCCAAAGGACCAGACGCCGCAGCGCATGCCGCCCTGGCGGCGGGCGGCCCTTCCGCCCGCGCCCTGGGACAGGCCCTGCGCCAGGCGCTGCAAGGCAGCGGACTGTTCTACGAGTCCCATCTGACCGACATGGTCTTCGGTCGGGCCAGCCCGGAGCAATTGCGCAACGAACCGCAGGCCATGCTTGGCAAGAATCCGCCCGCACAGGAATCCGCACCTTCGCGTTCGCGGGTCGGCACGTCCGCCAGCGGACGCCCGGGCACGGACGCCGCACCCAGCAGCACTGGTTCCTCCAGTTCATCCGCCCCCGGCACGGCCGTCAGCGGCATACACCAAGACCTTACGCCGCTCGTCCGCCAGCAGCTCGACGTGCTGGCCAACCAGACGCTAACCTGGCAAGGCGAAGCCTGGCCCGGCACGCCCATGGAATGGGAAGTCGAACGCGACCCCTACGGCGGCGACCCAGACTCCGCGGTCCCCACCTGGGCAACGCGGCTGAAGCTGGACCTGCCCCGCCTGGGCCTGGTCGACGCCCGCTTGAACCTGGCCGGCGACCAGATCGTCCTGCAGCTGATCGCGCCGCACAGCGCGGCCGAGATCAATGACTCCTCGGACTCGCTGCGCGCGCGCCTGCTGGCCGCCGGCCTGACCTTGAGCAATCTGTCGGTGAACGTGGTCGAACCGCGCCCCGACATTCCCGCCGATATCTGATGAGCCGCCTCACCCTCCATCCGGAATCGGACCCGAACGCCGGCCGCAACGCAGCGGTCGCCATTTCGTACGAAGACAAGGACGGCGCTCCGCGCGTCGTCGCCAAGGGCTACGGCCAGCTCGCGGACACCATCGTCCGCGCCGCCCAGGAAAACGGGCTCTATGTCCACGAGTCGCGCGAACTGGTCGGCCTGCTGATGCAGGTGGACCTGGACGCACATATTCCGCCCCAACTCTACGTAGCGGTGGCAGAATTGCTGGCCTGGCTCTATCGCCTGGAATCGCGCGAGTTCCCCGAACCCGCTCCGCCCGCCTGACCCTATTACCTGAGGAAGACCAAAGTGTTGGATGCCAGCGACCCGGAGTTCCTGCTGACCCGGCCTGAAGAGATGCGCTCGGCCCTGTTCGAGCTGACCCACCCCGACAGCCACATCCTCGTTCGCGACGCCGCGGACCGCGAGATGGCGGTGCTGATCCTCGGCGTGGACAAGCAGGCCGGCGAGTTCTTCTGGAGGCCGCGCGATTACGCTGGCGCGGACTTCGAGCAATCCGACTCCATGGGCTTGCTGAGCGGCGCCACTTTCCACTTCCATGCGACCGCCTACGGCGGCGTGCAGATCCGCTTTCGCGTGCAGCGGCCGCAGATCATTCATTTCGACGACGGCAGCGCCGCGCTGGTCTCGCCATTCCCCGAGCGCCTGGCCCGCATCCAGCGCCGCAAGATGTTCCGCGCTTCCCTGATCGCGGCCGCCAACGTGTGCCGCGCGAGCTGGCAGGCATCCCCCGCCGACAAGCCCTACACGTTCACGATACGCGACATCTCGGTGGACGGCGTGGGCCTGCGCGCAGGACTGGCGGTCCCCGCCCTGCCCGAGCGCGGCACCGTGATGGAAAACGTGCTACTGGACTTTGGCGACCAGGGCAAGCTCAGCGCCAGCCTGGAAGTGCGCAATGTGTATCCGGTCTCGGGCCAGCCCATGGTGCGGTCCACCGATCCAGACGAACCGGCGCCCAAGCATGTTTCGCTGACAGGCGAGCCGCCGGTCAGCCACCTTGGGGCCATCTTTCTCAATCTGGACGCGCGCCAGGAAAACTGGCTGCAGCAGGTGGTCTGGCGCCTGGAAAAAAGCGCCCAGCGCAATTGATGGCTGGCCGCGCTTGCGGCCGGGACCGAAGCGCTGCCCCCAGAAACAGAACTCAGACCGCCATCGAGGATATTTCCTTGTAGGCCGCAACCAGCTTGTTGCGTACCTGCACCGCCGTCTGGAAGCCGATGCTGGCCTTCTGCATGTCGATCATGACGTCGTTGAGCGAAATATCGGGCGCGCCCAGCTCAAAGGCCTTGGCCTGCGCCGTGGCGGCGTTCTGGGCCGAGGTGACGCGACGGATGGATCGCTGCAGTTCCGCGGCGAAGCCATCCGGCTGACCGACCATTTCACCTGCGGCGAGGTTACCGGTCTCTGCCTTGCTTACTACCGTGCGCATCTGCTGAAGCATGCTTTCGATGCCGGACAAGCCTGATACAGCCATTACCTGATTCCTTGCTGATGGGGATTACGTCAATGTTGCGCACAGCGTACCCCCGATCCCGCCGGTTCATAGCCGACAAGAACCGCCAAAAAACCCGACATTTCCGCGTATGCAGCCGCCTCTCGCCCGGGCAGCGACGGCGACTTTCGCCTTGTGGGGGACATAGGGGATAAGTAACGCCAAAAACCGGCTGTTTTCAACGATTGGGATGGACGTCTCAGGGGCAATAATCCACGCTCTCCCCAGACCAGAAGCACGTTGCATGTGTAATCTGCCCTACCCAGACATGAAGTCCCATCTCCAGCTCCGCGTGGCCAGCGGGGGCCGCCAATGAACCAGCAGGCCACCCTGAGTTCGTCGCTGCTGACGAAATTCCCCGCGCTGGAGAAGGTGCGCGCGCTACCCAAGCCCATTCTGCTGGGCGCGGCGGCGGCGCTCGTCGCGGTCATCGTCGCCGTGGCGATGTGGAGCAGCGAACCCAAGTACAAGGTGCTGTTCTCGAACCTGGACGACCGCGATGGCGGCGCCATCGTGGCGGCGCTGGGGACGATGAACGTGCCCTACCGCTACAACGAAACCGGCACCGCCGTGCTGGTTCCGGCCGACCGCGTGTACGATGCCCGCCTGCAGCTGGCGTCCCAGGGGCTGCCGCGCGGCGGCTCCGTCGGCTTCGAACTGATGGACAACGCCCGCTTCGGCGCCAGCCAGTTCACGGAACAGATCAATTACCAGCGCGGCCTTGAAGGCGAGCTGGCGCGTTCGATCGAAGCCATGCACACCGTGCAGCATGCCCGCGTGCACCTGGCCATGCCGCGCCAGTCGCTGTTCGTGCGCGAGCGCCAGGCCCCAACCGCCTCAGTGCTGCTGAACATGCATCCCGGCCGCAGCCTGAGCGACGCGCAGGTCTCCGCGATCTCCTGGCTGGTCGCCTCGAGCGTCCCCGAACTGACCGCCGAAAACGTGTCCATCGTCGACCAGAACGGCCGCCTGCTGTCCGCGCCGATGGGCGAAGGCCGCGGCATGGACGCCGACCAGATGCGCTTCGTGCGCGAAATGGAACAGCGCACGGTCGAGCGCATCCTCACCATCCTCAATCCGCTGGTGGGCCCGGGCAACGTCCACGCCCAGGCCAGCGCCGACGTCGATTTCGCCCGCCGCGAAGAAACCTCCGAGGTCTACCGCCCGAACCAGGAACCCGGCCAGGCCGCCGTGCGCAGCCAGCAGACCAGCGACTCATCCCAGCGCGGCGTCAACGCCGCCCAGGGCGTGCCCGGCGCGCTGTCGAACCAGGCGCCGGCCAATCCGCAGGCGCCGATCGCCAATCCGCCGCAACCGCAGCCGCCCCGTCCCGGCCAGCCGCAGCAGCCCGCCAACGCCCAGCAGCAGACCGGCACGCAAGCCGCCACCGGCAACCTGAACGAACGCCGCGACGCCACCACCAACTATGAAGTGGACCGCACCATCAGCCACATCAAGCAGCCGGTGGGCAACCTCAAGCGTCTGTCGGTGGCCGTGGTCGTCAACTACATGCGCGACAAGGACGGCGAACTGCAGCCCTTGCCGCCTGAAGAACTGAACAAGCTGACCAATCTGGTGCGTGAAGCCATGGGTTACTCCGAGCCCCGCGGCGACTCGCTCAACCTGGTCAACAGCCAATTCAACGACGGCCCGCCGCCGGTGCCGATGTGGCGTGATCCGGAAATGATCTCGCTGTTCAAGACGATCCTGGCCTGGCTGGTCGGTGGCGTGCTGGCACTGTGGCTGTACCGCCTGCTGCGCCGCACGGTGGGCGACTACCTGTATCCGCCGGTCGATCCGGAACAGGCTGAAGCCGAGCGCGTCGAAGCGGCGCGCGAGGCCCAGGACGCGGCCCGCGCCAAGGAAGTGGACCGCTACCAGGACAACCTGGAACGGGCCCGCACGATGGCCAACAAGGATCCGCGCGCCGTTGCGATGGTTCTGCGCACCTGGATGAGCAAAGATGAAAAATGATTCCACTCCGCTGGACGGCATGACGCGCAGCGCCGTCCTGATGATGTCGCTGGGCGAGGACGCCGCGGCCGAGGTCTTCAAGTACCTCGGCGCCCGTGAAGTGCAGCAGGTCGGCGCCGCCATGGCCAGCCTGAAACAGGTCACGCGCGCCGACGTGGCCGTGGTGCTGGAAGAATTCCGCCAGGAAGCCGACCAGTTCATGGCCGTCACGCTGGGTTCCGACGACTACATTCGCACCGTCCTGACCAAGGCGCTGGGCAGCGACCGCGCCGCCGGCCTGATCGAAGACATCCTGGAAGCCGGCGAAGGCGGCAGCGGCATCGACGCACTCAACTGGCTGGATCCGAACACCGTGGCCGAACTGATCGGCGACGAACACCCGCAGATCATCGCGACCATCCTGGTGCACCTGGAGCGCGACCGCGCCGCCGGCGTGCTGGCGTTGCTGACGGACCGCCTGCGCAACGACGTGATGTTGCGTATCGCCACTTTCGGCGGTGTGCAGCCCGCGGCGCTGTCCGAGCTCACCGAAGTCCTGAACTCGGTGCTGGCCGGCCAGGGCGCAAAGCGCAGCAAGATGGGCGGCGTGCGCACCGCGGCCGAGATCCTGAACATGATGAACTCGGCCGAGGAAGAAACCGTGGTCGCCAGCCTGCGCGAGCGCGACAGCGATCTGGCGCAGAAGATCATCGACGAGATGTTCGTCTTCGACAACCTGCTCGACGTCGAGGATCGCGCCATCCAGCTCATCCTCAAGGAAATCGACAACGACACGCTCATGGTCGCGCTCAAGGGCGCCCAGGAAGAGCTGCGCGCCAAGTTCCTGCGCAACATGTCCAGCCGCGCCGCCGAAATGCTGCGCGAAGACCTGGACGCGCAGGGCCCGATCCGCATGTCCAAGGTCGAGGCCGAACAGAAGAAGATCCTGCAGATCGCGCGCCGCCTGGCCGAGAGCGGCCAGATCGTCCTGGGCAACCAGGGGGACGACGCGTATGTCTGAAGTGGACAGCGGCGCCACGGCGCTCATCTCGCGCAGCGCCGCCTGGCGGCGCTGGCAGATGCTGTCGTTCGACCAGCCCGCAGTCGTCGAGCGGGAGCCCGAGCCCGAACCCGATCCGGGTCCGGACCCCGAGGTGGTAATGGCCCAACTGCGTGCCCAGGCGCTCGCCGAAGGCCGCGACGAAGGCCATGCCCTGGGCCATGCCACCGGCCTGGAAGCCGGTCAACAGGCGGGATACGAAGCCGGCCTGGCCGCTGGCCGCGAGCAAGGCTACGCCGAAGGCCTCAACCAGGCCCGCGAGCAAGGCGTCGCGGAAGCGCAGCGCCTGCACGCGCTGGTCGAGGCCTGCGCCGCGTCCCTCGGCTCGCTCGAAGAAAAAATGGGCCAGGGCCTGCTGACCCTGGCGCTGGACATCGCCCAGCAGGTCGTGCGCACCACGCTCGCCGAGCAGCCGGACACCGTGGTCAGCGCCGTGCGCGAAGTGCTGCACATCAATCCCACCGCCGGCGGCCAGATGCGCTTGTGGGCCAACCCCGAAGACATCGAACTGATCCGGCTGCACCTGGCGGACGAACTCAAGGAAGGCCATTGGCGCGTCCTCGCCGATGAGTCGATCTCGCGCGGCGGCTGCCGTGCCGAAACGCCCTACGGCGACATCGACGCCACCTTGCAGACGCGCTGGCGCCGGGTCGCGGCCTCGCTGGGTCGCAACGTGTCCTGGGAGGAGCCGGCGTGAGCCCCAATCCGGCCCCCGCCCTGCCCGGCCAGCCGGCCGCGACTGCCGTGCCGGTCATCGACCGCTGGCAGACCCAGCTGCAGATCGGCTCGATCCGCGCCGCCTCGACCGACCCCTGGCTGGTCAGCGGCAAGATCACGCGCGCCACCGGCCTGGTGCTGCACGCGACCGGCCTGCGCCTGCCGGTAGGAGCGGCGGCCCGCATTGAAATCGCCCGCGGCCACGACCATTGGGCGGACGCCGAAGTCGTCGGCTTCGACGGCCACACCCTATATCTGATGCCGCAAGCCGACATTTCCGGCTTGCCGCCCGGCGCGCGCGTCGTGCCTGGCGAGCCTCCCGTGCAGCGCCAGATCCCGCTGCCGCGCAAGGCCGAACTGAACGGCAACGCCAAGCCGCAGCTGGGCCGCCACCTGCCTGTGGGCAACGCCTTGCTGGGCCGGGTGCTGGATGGCGCAGGCCGGCCGCTGGACGGGCTGGGTCCGCTCACGGGCGCCGAACTGGCGCCCCTGTCCGCCCAGCCGATCAACCCGCTGTCGCGCGCGCCCATCGATACGGTGCTGGACACGGGTGTGCGCGCCATCAACGGCCTGCTCACGGTCGGCCGCGGCCAGCGCATGGGCCTGTTCGCCGGCTCCGGCGTCGGCAAGAGCGTGCTGCTGGGCATGATGGCCCGCTATACCAAGGCCGACGTCATCGTGGTCGGACTGATTGGCGAACGCGGCCGCGAAGTCAAGGAATTCATCGAACACAACCTCGGCCCCGAAGGCCTGGCGCGCTCGGTGGTGGTGGCCGCGCCGGCCGACGTGTCGGCGCTGCTGCGCCTGCAAGGCGCGGCCTATGCCACGCGCCTGGCCGAGCACTTCCGCGATCAGGGCCTGGACGTGCTCCTGATCATGGACTCGCTGACCCGCTATGCCATGGCGCAGCGCGAAATCGCCCTGGCGATCGGCGAGCCGCCCGCCACCAAAGGCTATCCGCCTTCGGTCTTCGCCAAATTGCCGATGCTGGTCGAACGCGCCGGCATGGGCGCGCCTGGGGCGTCCGGCAAGGCAGGCTCGATCACCGCGTTCTACACCGTGCTGGCCGAAGGCGACGATCAGCAGGATCCTATCGCCGATTCGGCCCGCGCCATCCTGGACGGCCACGTCGTGCTGTCGCGCCACCTGGCCGAAGCGGGCCATTACCCCGCCATCGACATCGAGGCATCAATCTCGCGCGCCATGACCTCGCTGATCACACCCGAGCAGTTCGCCGTGGTGCGCCGCTTCAAGCAAAGCCTGTCGCGCTTCCAGCGCAACCGCGACCTGATTGCGGTGGGCGCCTACGCCGCCGGCAACGATCCGCAGCTGGACGAGGCCATCGCCCGCTATCCGCGCCTGGAAGCCTTTCTGCAGCAAGACATCGGCGAAAACGTTGGCTACGAAGCCGCCGTCAGCCAGTTGCGCGCCAGTTTCGAATTGAGGGACGCTTATGCCTAGCCAATTGCCTTTGGACATGCTGATCAACCTGGCCAAGGAAAGCACGGACGAAGCCGCGCGCCTGCTCGGCAGGCTCGGCGCCGAACGCACCAACGCCGAGCGCCAATTGTCCATGCTGCACGACTACCGCCAGGACTACCTGGAGCGGCTGCAGCAGGCCATGACCAGCGGCATGTCGGCCAGCGATTGCCATAACTATCAGCGCTTCATCAGCACGCTGGACGACGCCATCAGCCAGCAACAAGGCGTGCTGCGCCAAGCGGACGACAACCTCGCGAAGGGCCGGCTGTACTGGCAACAGGAAAAGCGCAAGCTCAACTCCTACGACGCCCTGGCGCAGCGCGAGTTGCGCGCCCAAGCGGTGGTCGAATCGCGCCGCGAACAACGCGCCAATGACGAATACTCCGCCCGCCTGGTCCAACGCCAGACCGGCATGCATTAAGCAATACCTCACAGGAAGCCCCAGATGAACGCTCCCCTGCCCTCGATCGCGCCCACTGCGCCGCCCTCGATCGCCGACGCGCTTGGCGCCAAGGCCGTGCCCGTAAACAAAAAGGGTCCCAGTTTCTCCGACGTGCTGGCCCAGCAGCGCCCCGCACAACAGCGGCCGAACCAGGCCGCCGACGCGCGCCCGGCCAGGAACGGCGCCAAAACGCCTGCCGACAGCCAAAATTCCGGCGACCCCGCCGCCCGCGCTGAAGGCGCCGCCGCCAGCGCCATCGACCAGGCCGTGCAGACCGCCACGCAGGCCGAAGCTGGCGCGCTGGCAGTCGCCGCAACGCAACCGGCCGTCATCCTGCCGCAGCAAGCCCTGGAGATCGCAACCCAGGCCGCCGAACAAGTACAGCTCGCGCGCGGCAACGCCGTCGCCGCCGCCACCGCGATGAGCAGCGGCGCCGCCGTCCTCACTGCCGCCCTGAATGCCACCGACGTCGCGCCCGCGACGCAGGCCGCTACGGCTGCGGGCGCTGGCGCCCTCACCGCCCCGCAGGCCGAGGCCGCCGCCGCGCTTGCCGCGCGCGACGCGGAAATCGCCGTGCCGGTCATCACTGCGGCAGTCAAGCCCGGCACCGACGCCCCCGCCGCCACGCAAGCGCCGGTCCGCGCCCCGGCCGCCGCCGCGCCGGTCAAAACCGAAGCGCCGCGACTCGCCGCGGAGGTCGCGCTGCCTCGTCCCGCCCGCGATGCGCGCGCCGAACCCGGCCACGCCGCCTTGCCCGAGGACGCCGACGACGCGTCGCCGCAGGCGCTGGTCAGCGCCGAACAACAGTTCCAGACGCCCCAGCATGGTGGCTCCGCCCAGGACCACCTGGCCCAGGCGCTGGCCGCCGCAACCCAACGCCAGCCTGCCGCGCCGATTGCCAACCAGACCGCCATCGCCGCTCCCGTCGTGCCGGTCGTGCTGCAGGTCGCCACTCCGGTCGGCGGCACTCATTGGGGTACCGAGCTTGGCCAACAGGTCGTCATGATGAGCCACGGCGCGCGCCAGGGCATGCAGACTGCCGAACTGCGCCTCGATCCGCCCGATCTGGGTCCGCTGCGCGTCAGCCTGAACCTGACGGACGGCGTGGCCAGCGCGTCGTTCGTGTCGGCCCACGCCTCGGTGCGCCAAGCCATCGAAACCGCCCTCCCGCAACTGCAACAGGCGCTGGCCCAGGCCGGCATCTCGCTGGGCCAGACCAGCGTGGGCGAACAAGCCGCCCAACAGGAGTTCGCGCAACAGGGCGGCAACGGCTCGCAACGCCATGCCGGCGGCGGCCAGACAGGCGCCGACAGCGTGGCAGAAGCGCCCGCCGCAGTGACGGTCGCGCGCAACGCCAATGCGCTGGTGGACACCTTCGCCTGACAAACAAGCGCACCGCTCGCGGCCATGGCTGCGGGCGGCGCAGCAATAGCTTGAGATACGCGGCTTTCGCCCTGTTTTTCGCCTCCAAGCCGAGGCGGCATTTGGGGCAGAATGCTTTCATCCACTAAGAACCCGTTTTCATCAGCGGCAAAACACGCATCGACACCGAGATGGCGACTTCCAAACCTTCACCCATGCCTGCGCGCGGCGCGCCTTCTTCCCGCTCTGGCGGCATGGGCCGTATTCTTCGCCCCCTGCTGGCGATTCTGGTGCTGCTCATCGTGGCCGCGGCCAGCGCCGGCGCAACCTGGTTCATCACCCAGCGCATGCAGCCGCAAAACAGCGCAAACGTGCAACTCGGCGTCGGCCAGGTGCCAGCCCGCGAACCTGGCCAACCCGGCCAACCGGGCCAACCCGCTCAAGGCCCGCAGGGCACCCCGACGACCTTCGTCGCGCCGCCGGCCAGCCCGATCGCCGTGCCCGCTCCGATCTTCGTGCCGATCGAGCCTTTCACCGTCACGCTGCAAAACCCGGACACGGAACGCATCATGCACGTGGGCCTGACGCTGCGCGTGAGCGACGAGCAGACCCGCACGCGTCTCGAAAAGTACATGCCTGAAGTGCGCAGCCGCATCCTGATGGTGCTGTCGTCGCAATCGCCCACCGGCGTGCAGACGCAGCAAGGCAAGACCGACATGGCCAACGCCATCAAGCAGGCCGTCAATCGCCCCTTCTCGCCCCTGCCGGACGGCCAGTACGTCACCGACGTGCTGTACACGGCGTTCGTGGTGCAATAAGCATGGCCTACGAGGCATTTCTTTCGCAGGACGAGGTTGATGCGCTATTGGCGGGCGTCACCGGCGAAAGCGACAGCAAAACAACCGCCACGGACCAGAGCGCCGGCGCCCGCGCCTACGACCTGAGTTCGCCCGAGCGCGTCGTGCGGCGCCGCATGCAGACGCTGGAGCTCATCAACGAGCGCTTCGCTCGCCAGATGCGCCACGTGCTGCTGAACTTCATGCGTCGCAGCGCCGATATCACGGTGGGTTCGATCAAAATCCTGAAGTACGCGGACTTCGAGCGCAACCTGCCGGTGCCGAGCAATCTGAACATGATTCAGATGAAACCCCTGCGCGGCACGGCGCTCTTCACGTATGACCCGAACCTGGTGTTCCTGGTCATCGACAGCCTGTTCGGCGGCGATGGCCGCTACCACACGCGTGTCGAAGGCCGCGACTTCACCACGACCGAACAGCGCATCATCCGACGCCTGCTCAACCTGACCCTGGAAAGCTACGGCAAGTCCTGGGATCCCGTCTACCCGATCGAATTCGAGTACGTGCGCTCGGAGATGCACACCAAGTTCGCCAGCATCACCGGCAACAATGAAGTGGTGGTCGTCACCTCCTTCCACATCGAATTCGGCGCGACCGGCGGCGACCTGAACATCTGCCTGCCCTACTCCATGATCGAGCCGGTGCGCGATCTGCTGACGCGCCCGCTGCAGGAAACCACGCTCGAGGAAGTGGACCAGCGCTGGGCGCAGCAATTGTCGCGCCAGGTGCGCAGCGCCGATATCGACGTGGTGGCGGAGTTTGCCCGCATCCCCTCGTCGATCCGCGAACTGATGCGCCTGAAGGTGGGCGACGTCCTGCCCGTGACCGTGCCCGAAACCATAGTCGCCAGCGTCGACGGCGTGCCGCTGATGGAATGCGGCTATGGCGTCTTCAACGGCCAGTACGCCCTGCGCGTACAGAACATGTTTACCCACGATACAGAATCCAACGAGGCCTCTGACCATGACTGACAAGAACGAGCCCGGTACCGGCTCGTCCCCGGCCGACGACTGGGCCGACGCGCTCGCCGAACAATCCCGCGCCAATCCGCCTACCCAAGCCGACGGCCTGAAGCCCCAGGACGACTGGGCCGCCGCGATGGCCGAGCAGACCGCCACGGCTGCGCCCGCTGCCGCGCCAGCTCCCGCTCCCGCGGCGCCAGCGGCACCCGCCGCGCAATCCGCGGCGCAATCCGTGTTCAAGCCTCTGGCCAGCGCGTCTGGCGGAGCCGGCGCCGACATCGACCTGATCATGGACGTGCCCGTCCAGCTGACGGTCGAGCTGGGGCGCACCCGCCTGACCATCAAGAACCTGCTCCAACTGGGCCAGGGCTCCGTGGTCGAGCTGGACGGCCTGGCCGGCGAGCCGATGGACATCTTCGTCAACGGCTACCTGATCGCCCAGGGCGAAGTCGTGGTCGTGGAAGACAAGTACGGCATCCGCCTGACCGACATCATCACGCCGTCCGAGCGGATCAACCGCTTGAACAACCGCCGCTGATCCTGGCGTCATGGACGACTCCGCCCTCCTGCGCGTCATCATCGGCCTCATCCTGGTGGTGGCCGCCATCCTGGTTTCGGCCTGGCTGGCGCGCCGCGCGGGGCTGACCC
>NZ_JCBAMT010000050.1:0-48320 GCF_059760445.1 Achromobacter sp. D7-1
CCGCCGGGCCGCCGCGCCCCGATAGGTTTTCTGCCGGACGGACCCGGCAACGTTCCCCGACCAGGAGTTTTCATGACCCCGTACTTTGCACTGGGCCGCGCCCTTGTTGCGGCCATCGCCCTGAGCCTGACCCTTGCCGCCTGCGGCGGCGACGACGACTCGGACGACGGCGCGACCTCGCCGCCCGAGACCGGACAGCCCGAGCCGCAGCCGCCCGCGCCGCAATTGCGCTGCGCGCCCTGAACGCTCGTTCCGCCCAACCCAACGCAAGAGTAGCCCCATGACCAAGACCTATTCCTCGCCTTTCGCCAGCGTGTCCCCGGCTTTGCCGGGCCGCCGGCAGTTCTTCCGCGCCTCGGCCCAGGCCGCCGGCGCCCTGTCGGCGATGGCCTTGCTGCCCGCCTCGATCCAGCGCGCGCTGGCGGTTCCCGCCGCGGTCGACAGCGGCACGATCAAGGACATCAAGCACATCGTGATCCTGATGCAGGAGAACCGTTCGTTCGACCACTATTTCGGCACCATGCGCGGCGTGCGCGGCTTCGGCGACCGTTTCCCGATTCCGCTGGCCAGCGGCAAATCGGTGTTCTTCCAGCCCGATCCCAAGGGCGGCCAGGACATCCAGCCCTTCCGCCGCGACTCCAGGACCAGCAACGCGCTGATCGGGTCCGGCACGCCGCACAATTTCCCCGATCAGCAGGCGGCCTGGAACCAGGGCAAGATGGACCAGTGGATCCAGTACAAGAACCAGGCCACCATGGGCTTCTTCATGCGCGAGGACATTCCGTACCAGTTCGCGCTGGCCGACGCCTTCACGGTTTGCGATGGCTACCACTGTTCCATCCTGACCGGCACCGACCCGAACCGCATCGTGTTCTGGTCGGGCGCGAACGCCAATCCCGAACTGCGCAAACTGGGGGTGAACAGCACGGACACCGATTCGGAACCCGTCAACTCGCGCTGCTGGCCGAGCCCGTCCAACTGGGTCGCGGGCCGGGCGCAGCTGACGGACGGTTCGGGCCAGATCGACCCCGCGACCGGCGCCTACAACTACAAGTACAAGAACAGCGCCTTCAAGTGGGACACCTTGCCCGATCTGCTGCAGCGCGCCGGCGTTAGCTGGCATATCTACCAGAACATGAACAACAACTGGACCGGCGCCATGCACGGCTGCCTGGCCTTCAAGAGCTTCCGCACCGCGCAGCCGGGCTCGCCGATCTATGAGCACGGTCTGACTGGCGGCCCGGAGAAGAACGACGGCGCCGTCAATTTCCTCGCGCAGCTCAAGCAGGACGTGGCCAATGGCACCTTGCCGCAGGTGTCGTGGGTGCTGCCCACGCAAGCCTTGGCCGAGCATCCGGGCAGTAGCGAAGGCGTGGCCGGCGCGGCCGACTTCATCGCCGACGTGCTGGACGCGCTGACCTCCAATCCCGAAGTCTGGAGCAAGACCGCGCTGTTCGTGACCTTCGACGAGAACGACGGCTTCTTCGACCACGCGGCCATGCCGGCGGTGCCGTCCTATGACGCCAACGGCGTGCTGATGGGCAAGTCCACCGTGCCGCTGGAAGGCGAGTACTTCGATGCTTCCGTGGGCAACTACCTGAAGGCCGAGGACAAGATCACCGGCAACATCCGTCCGTGGGGCCTGAGTTCGCGCGTGCCGATGTACGTGGTGTCGCCGTGGAGCAAGGGCGGTTGGGTCAACTCGCAGGTGTTCGACCACACCTCGGTGGGTCGCTTCCTGGAGCAGCGATTCGACATCAAGGTCGACGCCATCAGCCCGTGGAGCCGCGCGGTCTGCGGCGACCTGACCACCTGCTTCGACTTCGTCAGTCCCAACGATCCGCGCGTGCCCACGCTGCCCGACACTAGCAACTTTCCCGCGGTCAACGCGGCGCAGAAGCTGCTGCCCACGACCGCGGTGACCCAGGCGCCCGCCATCCCGCAGCCGCTGTTCCAGGAGACCGGCACGCGGCTGTCGCGCGCGCTGCCCTATGAGCTGCACACCAGCGCCCGGCTGGGTGCGGACGGCTCGGTCGAACTGCTGTTCAGCAACACCGGCGAAGCCGGCGCCGTGTTCCATGTGTACGACAAGCGCAACCTGGACCTGATTCCGCGGCGCTACACCGTGGAAGCGGGCAAGACGCTGTCCGACACGTGGACCGGCGGCGACTATGACCTGTGGGTCTACAGCAGCAACGGCTTCGTGCGGACCTTTTCCGGCAACACCCAGCGCGGCGCGGCGCTGGAAGTGCAGGTCTGCTACGAGCCGGCGGGCGGCGCCCTGTACGTGAAGGTTTCCAACCGCGGCACGGCCAGCCTGCAGGCAAACCTGCAGTCCAACGCCTACCGCAAGGACGGCCCCTGGACCCTGGCGGTCGAGCCGGGCAAGGTGGCTGAACACCACTGGTCCATCAAGGAAAGCGGTAATTGGTACGACTTCACCGTCACCGCAGAGGGCTTCGAGCGCCGCTTCGCCGGGCGCATGGAGAACGGCCGCGCGAGCGTCAGCGATCCCGCCATGGCGCTGCATCTGTGATGGTCCTGGCATGAACGGGCCGGGCGCGCATCGGGGTGCGCGTCCGGCCGGTCCGCAACAACAAACTACCAACATACTCATGAAGCACACATACGCAATTTTGGCCGCCAACGGTTTGTCGGTGGCGGTCCTGGTGGGCGCGCTGGCCGGGGGGGCGGCCGCGCAGGCGCAGACCGCACCGCCCGTAAAGTGGGACGGCAGCAACCTCGGCTACGGCCCAGGCGCCGGCCAGGGCGTGACCGGCAAGAGCAATCAGGCGATAGGCAAGAGCGCCGGCACCAACGTGACCGGCAGCAACAACATCGGCCTGGGCAACGGCGCCGGCAAGGACGTGAGCACCAATTGGAACGTCGCCATTGGCGAGGGCGCGGGTTCCACGGTCGGCGGCAAGAACGCCAACCAGGCCATCGGCTACTACGCCGGCACCAATGTGCAAGGCGGCTGGAACCAGTCGTTCGGCCGCAGCGCCGGCCAGAACGTCACGGGCGACTACAACGATGCCTATGGCTTCTGGGCTGGCACCGACACGGTGGGCAACAACAATGCCGCCTATGGCACCAATGCGGGGCGCAACGTCACCGGCAACGGCAACTCGGCCTTCGGCCAGGAAGCCGGCCGCAATGTCGTCGGCGACGGCAATCTGGCGCTGGGCCAGAACGCGGGCCAGAACGTGGAAGGCGAAGGCAATCTGGCGCAGGGCAAGAATGCCGGGCAGAACGTGACCGGCGCCAACAACCTGGCCGCCGGCGCCTACGCGGGCTATGGCGTGCAGGGCGACGGCAATACGGCAAGCGGCCTGGCCGCCGGCCGCGAGGTCGTCGGCAACAACAACGTGGCGCAGGGCACGGCCGCGGGTTCGGGCGTGCGCGGCAGCGACAACGTATCGATCGGCTCGAATGCCGGGCGCGGTTCGGAGGCGGATCGCAGCGTGTCGGTGGGCGCGGAATCGTCCGCGGCCACCCAGAGCGTCGCGGTGGGCACCGGCGCGGTCGCGGCGGCGCCCAACAGCGTGGCGCTGGGGGCCGGTTCCACCGCAGCGCGCGGCGCGCAGGAAAACTACGCGGCCTATGGCATGGCGCAGCCCCAAAGCTCGACAGGCGAGGTGAACGTGGGCGGGCGCCAGATGACGGGCGTGGCGGCAGGCAGCGAGGACTCCGACGCCGTCAACGTGGGGCAGCTGCGTGCCGCCAGCAGCGCGAGCGAAGCGCGAGTGGGCGCCGTCGAACACTCCTTGCAGAACCTGCGCAGCGACCTGGATTCCCAGGAGCGCATGCTGAGCGCGGGCGTGGCCGCCGCCATGGCGACGGCCTCGCTGCCGCAAGCCTACTTGCCGGGGCGCAACATGCTGTCCCTGGCCGGCGGCACCTGGAACGGCGAGTCCGGCTATGCCATGGGGCTGTCGCGGGTTTCCAGCGGCGGGCGCTGGGTCTACAAGGTGTCGGCCAACGGCACCTCCCGCGGCGACTTCGGCGGCGCGGCGGGGGTGGGATACCAGTGGTGATGGCGGGCCTGCGATAATGCCGCAAGCGCGGCGGCCTGCGATGAGACGCGGGCCGCCGCCAGCACAGGCATACCCGGATCGGCCCCATGGAAAAGCGTTTGATGCCATCGATGATGGCGCTGCAATGTTTCGAGGCGGTGGCGCGGCACATGAGCTTCACGCGCGCCGCCGAGGAACTGCATATGACCCAGAGCGCGATCAGCAAACAGATCGCGCAGCTGGAGGCGCTGCTGCGCAATCCGCTGTTCCTGCGCGTGCGGCGGCGCCTGCAACTGACGCCCGCCGGGGCCTTGTACCAGTCCGAGGTCAGGGCCATCCTGAACCAGGTGGACATGTCATCGCGCTACATCCTGACCTACGGCAGCGAGACCCAGGTGCTCACCATTGGCACCCAGCCCACCTTCGGCGCGCGCTGGCTGATCCCACGCCTGCAAGGCTTCATGGCCGCGCATCCGGACATCCAGGTCAAGGTGCGCAGCGAAACCCGGCCCTTCGACCTGATGCAGGCCAAGATCGACATCTCCTTTTTCTTCGGCCACGGCACCCTGCCGGGGGCGCAGTGCCGCGAACTGTTCGAGGCCGAGGTGGTGCCGGTGTGCGCGCCCGGCTTTCTGCCAGGCGACAGGGTCGATAGCCTGGAAGCATTGAGCGCGCAGGCGCTGATCCAGTGCGCCTCGCGCCCGGAGGCCTGGCACGACTACTTCTCGCGCCAGCAATTCCAGTCCGACCGCAGCTACCACGGTCCCCGCTTCGATACCTTCTACATGTGCGTGCGCGCCGCCGAAGGGGGTTGCGGCGTGGCGCTGACGCCGCGCCTGCTGGCCGAAGAAGAGCTGCAGGCCGGCAAACTGGTGATTCCCTGGGATTACGTGCAACCCAGTGATGGCGCGTACTTCGTCGCGTATTCCGAGCACTCGGCCGAAGTGCCCAAGATCAAGCAGTTCGTCGCCTGGGTGGAGGAAGAAGCCGCACGCAAGCGCGAGCGCGACGCCCAGCGGGCGCGGTCCATGAAAAAACGGACTGATTAAGCCGATTTTTTTCATTTGATTGCGGGCGCGGCGCATGATGTCATGCGGGCCATCCTTGTTTACCGATGTGCCGAGCCCGCCATGAGTCAGAATTTCGTCAATCCGGATCAGATCCGCGCCTGGTTCTCCCGCGCCATGTCCGACATGTACAAGTCGGAAGTGCCGCTGTACGACACGCTGCTGGACCTGGTGGCCCAGGTCAACGCCCAAACCCTGGCAGCACAACCCGAACTGGCCGCGCAACTGGCGCGCACCGGCGAGATCGAGCGCCTGGACGTCGAGCGCCACGGCGCGATCCGCGTCGGCACCGCGCAGGAGCTCGCCAATATGCGGCGCGTGTTCGCCGTGATGGGCATGCAGCCGGTAGGCTATTACGACCTGTCGCCGGCCGGCGTGCCGGTGCATTCGACCGCTTTCCGCGCCACCCACGAAGCATCGCTGCAGGCCAGCCCGTTCCGCGTCTTCACCTCGCTGCTGCGGCTGGAACTGATCGATGACGCGGCGCTGCGCGCGAAGGCCGCCCGCATCCTGGCCGCGCGCCAGATCTTCACCGCGCGCGCGCTGGAACTCGCCGCCCGCTTTGAAGCGCAGGGCGGGCTGGAAGAAGCCGATGCCTGCGAGTTCGTGGCCGAAGCCCTGCACACCTTCCGCTGGCACAGCGAGGCGACCGTCAGCCTGGACGACTACCATGAACTGCACGGCCTGCATCGCCTGATCGCCGACGTGGTGGCCTTCAAGGGCCCGCACATCAACCACCTGACGCCGCGCACGCTGGACATCGATGAGGCCCAGGCCGAGATGCCGCGCCGCGGCGTGTCCGCCAAGGCCGTTATCGAAGGCCCGCCGCCGCGCAAATGCCCGATCCTGTTGCGCCAGACCAGCTTCAAGGCGCTGGAGGAAGCGGTCCTGTTCGCCGGCGCCGCCGGCCAGTCCGCCGCCGGCAGCCACACGGCGCGCTTCGGCGAGATCGAGCAGCGCGGCGTGGCGCTGACCCGCAAGGGCCGGGCGCTGTATGACGAATTGCTGGACCTGGCCCGCAGCCGCATCAGCGGCGCGCCCAACGAAGGCAACGCCGCCGCCTACATGCAGAACCTGCAGGACTGCTTTGCCGCGTTCCCGGACGACTACGAGCAACTGCATGCGCAAGGGTTGGCGTACTTCCGCTACTTCCTGACAGGCAAGGAGGGCGGGGATCCCGACGCCGGCCTGCAAGACCTGATAGCCCAAGGCTACATCCGCTTCGAGCCGCTGGTGTACGAGGATTTCCTGCCCGTCAGCGCCGCCGGCATCTTCCAATCCAATCTGGGCGACAAGGCCCAGGCCGAGTACGCACAGAACGCCAGCCAGGCCGCCTTCGAGCAGGCCCTGGGCGCCCAGGTGCAGGACGAGCTGGCGCTCTACCAGGACACACAGGACCGTTCGCTGGATGCCTGCATGCAGGCGCTGCGCGCGCAAGCCGGCTCGCCGGTGGCTGCATGAGCCGTCTGGACCGCTGCCTGTCCGTGCGCGACTTCGAGCGCGCAGCGCGGCGCATCATGCCGCGCTGCGTCGAAGGCTACGTGTGTGGCGGCACCGAGGACGGCGCTTCGCTGACCGAGAGCGTGCGGGCGCTGGGCGACGTAGGTTTCCGGCCACGCGGCCTGCGCGTGGTCGACCAGCGCAGCAGCCAGGTCGAACTCTACGGCCAGAGCTACGCCATGCCGCTGGGGTTCGCGCCCACCGGGTTCTCCGCCATCGTTATGCACGAGTGCGACCTGGCGTTGGCGCAGGCGGCCCAGCAGGCCGGGATTCCGTTCATCATCAGCGGCGCTTCCAGCGTGCCGCTGGAACGTTTGCAGCAGGCCACCGGCAAGCGCTGCTGGTACCAGGCCTATCTGCCGGGCAACACCGAGCGCATCGGCAAGCTTATGGCGCGCTTGCGCCAGGCCGAGATCCCGGTGTTGGTGGTGACCATCGACACCTGCGTCGGCGCCAACCGCGAAAACCTGCAGAAACTGTCCTTCACCGTACCCTTCAAGATGAGCCCCAGCGTCATGCTGGACGGCATGCGGCATCCGCGCTGGAGCTTCAATGTCTTTCTGCGCACGCTGCTGGGCAGCGGCATCCCCAGGTTCTCGAACCTGTACGAGGAAATCGGTCCGCCCATCACCCAGGACCCGCCCAACGGCTTTCGCGGCGAACGCGACAAGCTCTCGTGGGAACACATCCGTTGGATCCGCGAGAACTGGCCGGGCAAGCTGGTGCTCAAGGGCGTGATGCATCCCGACGATGCGAGGCTGGCTTGCGCGGCGGGCGCCGACGGCGTGATCGTGTCGAACCACGGCGGACGCCAGCTCGACGGCTGCATTTCGCCCTTGCAGGCACTACCCGATGTGGCGGCCGCGGTGCCGTCCGGTTTCCCGGTCATGGTGGACGGCGGCTTTCGCCGCGGTTCCGACGTGCTCAAGGCCGTGGCCCTGGGCGCGCGCATGGTCTTCACCGGCCGGCCCCAGTTGTTCGGCGCGGCCGTGGCCGGCAGCGCCGGCATCCGCAAGGTCGCGGAGATATTCCGCAGCGAGATTTCGACCAACATGGCGCTGCTGGGCTGCGCCACGCTGGCCGACCTCACCCCGGACCTGATCGCGCCCTTGCGGCCCGCAGGCTCCGCCTGACCTGGGCGGCGCCGCCGCGCCGGGCAGGACTGCCCGCACAACAACAAAAAAGACGGTGCGCATGCCCATGCGCGCCCACTCGTTTTCGACAGGAGGAAACATGAAGAAGATCTATACCAAACTGGCCGGCGCGGCAGCGGTGCTGGCGTGCGTCGCCAGCGGCCCGGCGCAGGCCCAGGCCGGCGCCTATCCGACCAAGCCGGTGCGGCTGGTCGTGGGCTACGCCCCGGGCGGCACTACCGACATCAGCGCCCGCATGATCGCCGACGTGCTGGGCAAGGAATTCGGCCAGACCTTCGTGGTGGAGAACAAGCCTGGCGCCAACAGCAACATCGGCGCCGAGTCCGTCGCCCGTTCGGCGCCCGACGGCTACACCCTGTTCGTGGGATCGATTTCCACCGCGATCAACCAGTCGCTCTATTCCAAGATGTCCTATGACGCGCTCAAGGATCTGGACGCCGTCGCCTTGCTGAATGTGGTGCCCAACATCCTGGCCGTCAACGCCAGCGTGCCGGTCAAGTCGGTGCAGGAATACATCGCCTACGCCAAGAAGAATCCGGGCAAGCTGACTTGCGCCTCGCCCGGCAACGGCTCGTCCGCCCACCTGGGCTGCGAACTCTTCAAGATGAAGACCGGCATCGACATCCTGCACGTCCCGTACCGCGGCAGCGGCCCGGCCGTGGCCGACCTGTTGGGCGGACAAGTCGACTCCATCTTCGACAACCTGCCGCCGCTGCTGCCGCATGTGCGCGCCGGCAAGCTGACCGGTTTGGCAGTCACCACCGGCAGCCGCGTGCCGTTCGCCCCGGAAATCCCCACCATCGCCGAATCGGGCGTGGAAGGCTTCGACGTGGCGGCCTGGTTTGGCGTGTTTGCGCCCGCCGGCACGCCGCCGGATATCGTCCAGAAGGTCAACGCCGCCATCAACAAGGCCCTGGCCTCCGACGCCGCCCTGGCCGCCAGCTACCAGACCAACGGCTTCCTGATGCCCCCGCCGCCCAACACGCCGCAAACGTTCAAGGCCTTCATGGAAAGCGAAACCCGCAAGTGGGGCGAAGTCGTCAAGGCGACCAACCTGCAGATCAACTGATAGGCGAGGGGAGGGGCGTCCTCGGCCCCTCTGGATAGTTCTTGGGGACGGATTGGTAGCCTTCCAGCCACAAAGCGGCACGGAACCACCTGATTCCCGATTTGCGTGATAGAATGTTCGACTTTCCAGGAAAGCACGCTTTTCTGGCTGAAGTTAGCCGACGTGGTGAAATTGGTAGACACGCTATCTTGAGGGGGTAGTGGCGAAAGCTGTGCGAGTTCGAGTCTCGCCGTCGGCACCAAGAATTCGATGCTCCAGCGTTATTGCGAGCATCTGCAAAAAAACCCGCATTCTCACCAGAGTTGCGGGTTTTTTGCATTCGGCCTGGGGCAAGCTGCCCGCCTATCCCGTCATTCCTTCTTGTACGCCAGGTAATCCAGATGGATGCCGATATGGTCGGCGATGTAGCGGGCGTCGTGCCAAACCCCCCAGATGAAGGAAGAGCTGCGGTTGGTGAGGTTGGGCAGGCCGAGGAAATAGATGCCTTTTTCGGCCGAGATGCCACGCTTGTGGATGGGGTAGCCGTTCTCGTCGAAGGTGTCGACGTCGATCCAGCTGAAGTCGACCTTGAAGCCGGTCGCCCACAGTATGGTCTTGATGCCGGCCTCGGCCAGGTTCAGGCTCAGGATGGGGTAGGTAAGGCACTCCGGATCGGGCAGCAGTTTCCAGGCATCGGGCTCGGGCGGCAGGTCCAGGCCGTTCTGCTCGATGTAGGCGTCGGCTTCGCGCAGGACTTCGAAGTAGTCGGCATCGCCCTGGGCGACGTCGCGGCCGAGGTTGTCGGCGAAGTGCAGCACGCCGTTTTCGTAGGAGGTCGTGATGCCGACGAGCTGGATGCCGTCGCGGGCCAGGCGCCGGAAGTCGACGGTCTTGCCGTTTTCATAGCCGCTCACGGCGAAGGCGACGTGTTCGCGCTTGGGCTTTTTCTTGACTTCATCCCACATGCCCAGCGCGCCCAGCCACCAGCAGTAGTCGCGTTCACGGTAGGAGCGCGGCGGACGGTAGTGTTCGCCCACCGACAGGTAGACGGTGCGGCCGGCCTGGCGCAGTTCTTCGGCGATCTGCGAGCCGGAGGCCCCGGCGCCGACCACGAGCACGGCGCCGTCGGCCAGTTGGCCCGGGTTCTTGTAGGCCGAGGAATGCAGCTGCTGGATGCCGGCGCTTTCCGGCACGATTTTCGGGAAGGTGGGGACCTGGAAGGGGCCGGTCGCGGCGACCACGTGCTGGGCCTCGATAGTGCCTTCGGAGGTGGTGACGGTGAAGCCTGGGCGCTTGTCATTGCGCTTGACGCGCAGGACTTCGACGCCGGTGCGCACCGGCGCCTTGAGCATCTTGGCGTAGTCCTCGAAGTACTGGGCCATGCGCTCCTTGGGCGGAAAGACGTCGGGCCCGACGTCATCGAATTTCAAGCCGGGAAAGCGGTCGTGCCAGGCGGGGCCGTTGGCGACCAGCGAGTCCCAGCGTTCGGAGCGCCAGCGTTCGGCGATCCGCTTGCGTTCCAGCACGATATGCGGAACCCCCATGGCGCCAAGGTGCTCGCTCATCGCGATGCCGGCCTGGCCGGCGCCGATCACCAGCGTATTGGTTTTTTCAATTGACATTGCAAGATCCTAAGAAATACCGAGACCCTGGTGCGTCTCGATGCTGACACGAAGATCAAGGACAAGAAGGCCGACGAACCGCGCGCAGGCTTCAGATGCGCACTGAACGATAGGCACGCAGTGTGATCTCGAAGCGCCGAGTTGATAACTTCGTTTTTCGGACGGCTGACTTAGGAAAAAGCAAAGGTGCCGGTTTACGTGGGCGGCGAGGGCCGTCACGCCTGCGGCATCGCGATTTCGTTTTTCCGATGGCCCCCATCAGCATCGGCAACGCACTGCAAAAAGGGCTTTGCCGTATTCTTGAATCCACCAGAACGCTGACGTCGCACCCTTGCGTGCCATGCGGCCACCGCCTGTTTTTCCCGGGATTTTTGCGTCGGGAGACTGAACTCCATGAGTGCAGCAGCCATGCCGAATCGCCCCTTTGCCTCCGATAGCTCCAGCGCGGTCAGCCTGGAGGGAGTGGTCAAGAAATACCGTGATCACACGGTGCTGCAACAGGTGTCCCTGAACATCGAGCGCGGCGAGTTCCTGACGCTGCTGGGCCCGTCGGGCTGCGGCAAGACCACCTTGTTGAACCTGATCGCGGGCTTTGCCGACGCGGACGGCGGTGAGATCTTCATCGACGGCAGGCCGGTCACGGCACTGCCGCCGTATCAGCGCCAGATCGGCATCGTGTTCCAGAACTACGCGCTGTTCCCGCACATGACGGTGGAACGCAACATTGCTTATGGCCTGCGGATGCGGCGTGTGCCGGCCGCCGAGATCGAGCAGCGGGTGCGCGAAGCCATGGCCCTGGTCAAGCTGGACGGATTGGGCGAGCGCAAACCGCGCGAGCTGTCCGGCGGGCAGCAGCAGCGGGTGGCGCTGGCGCGGGCGCTGGTGATCCGTCCCAAGGTGCTGTTGCTCGACGAGCCATTCTCCGCGCTGGACAAAGGCTTGCGCGGCGCCATGCAGGTGGAGATCCGCGATATCCAGCGCAAGTTGGGTGTCACGACGATATTCGTCACCCATGACCAGGGCGAAGCCCTGAGCATGTCGGACCGCATTGCGGTCATGAGCCAGGGAGTGATCCGGCAGGTCGCAGCCCCCGACGAGCTGTATCGCAATCCGCAGGATCCTTTCGTTGCGTCGTTCCTGGGCGACGTCAACATCCTGCCCGCGCACTATCACGGCTCCAGCGCCGAAACCATCCAGTTGCGCCTGGGCGGGGGGCTGACGCATATTCCCCGCCACCGCCTGGTGGGCGGCTCGCACGAGGGACACCGGCTCGATCTCTACGTGCGGCCCGAACATATCAAGCTGGAAAACCTGCATAGCGGGTCGGTCCTGAGCGGCACGGTCGTCAATCACGTGTTCCAGGGCGACCACGTGGATCTGTACCTGGAGGTGCATATCCCCGTGGAAGGACGCCAGCACGTCATGGTGCGCACCTCCGATCTGAATTGCATCCATGAATGGCCCGTGGGCGCCGTGGCGGGGCTTGCGCTGCCCGGCCACGGGGTCAGCGTCTTCAAGGCATCGTCCTGAAGACAGGGTTATCGCACGAGGTTCCACCCTTCCTGGCGGCCGCGCCTGCGCGGCCGCCCAGTTTCCATTCGTCCGCGAGGCACAACGCCATGAACCAGATCCCTGTTGAAATGCAAGCCGTCATCGCCCGCGAGCCCGGCGATGCCACGGTGTTGACGCTGGCAGACCGGCCGGTACCCACACCGGGGCCCGGCGAAGTGTTGCTGCGCGTGCATTCGGCCGGCATCAACCGGCCCGACATCATGCAGCGCCAGGGCTTGAGCAAGCCGGCGCCGGGCGTGACCGACGTGCTCGGACTGGAGGCCTGCGGCGAGGTGGCCGCCTGCGGCCCCGGCGTGCCGGAGTCCTTGCGCGGGCAGCGTCTCATGAGCCTGCTGGCGGGCGGCGGCTATGCGCCGTGGTGCGTGGCGCGGGTGGATCATTCCCTGCCTGCGCCTCAGGGGCTGGACGACGCGGAGGCGAGCGCCCTGCCGGAAGGGCTGTTCACCGTCTGGCACAACCTGTTCGAGCTGGGCCGCTTGCGCATGGGCGAGACTGTGCTGATCCACGGCGGAGGCGGCGGCATCGGCACGCTGGCCATCCAGATGGCGCACGCCGCCGGCGCGCGGGTGGTCGTGACCGATGGCGAACGTGACCGCTTCGACGCCCTGCGCGAGCTCGGCGCCGCCGAGGTGATCTGCTTTCACGACACGGATTTTGTGGCGGCCTGCGACACCCTCACTGAAGGCCGTGGCGTCGACGTGGTGCTGGATATCGTCGGCGGCGACTATGTGCGGCGCAATCTGCAGGCGCTGGCATTCGGTGGACGCCACGTGAGCCTTTCCTTCCTGCAGGGATCGGCCGTCAACGTGGAACTGCTGACCTTGATGCAAAAGCAGTTGAGCCTGCATTCCTCGACCATGCGCCCGCAGACCGATGCCGAGAAAGCCCGCATGGCCGCCGCGCTCAGGCGTCACGTGCTGCCCTTGGTAGCCGCCGGCAGCATCCGACCCAAGATGTCGCAAAGCCTGCCCCTGGCCGATGCCGTGCGCGCGCACCAGTTGCTGGAGAGCGGCAAGGTGTTCGGCAAGCTGGTCCTCAAACCCTGACCTCCGGAGACTGGATTGAAACTACTCTATGCCCCGACATCTCCTTTCGTGCGCAAGGTGATGGCTTGCGCGCACCTGACCGGCCAGGCTGAACGGATCGAATGGCTGGCCAGCGCTGCGCATCCGGTGAACCGCGATGCGCGCATCGCCGCCCACAATCCGCTGGCCAAGGTGCCGACCCTGATCCTGCCGGACGGCAGGGCGCTCTACGACAGCCGCGTGATCTGCGAATACCTGGCCGGTGCCGCCGGTGACACGCAGCTGTTTCCGGCTGGCGAGGCGCGCTGGCTGGCATTGACGCGCCAAGCGCTGGGCGACGGCCTGCTGGATGCCGCGCTGCTGGCGCGCTACGAACACACGGCCCGGCCGGCCGAAATCCAATGGCCGCAGTGGCGCGAGGCGCAGCTGGTCAAGGTGCAGGCCTGCCTGACGGAAATCGAGGCGCAGGCCGACAGTCTGCCGCAAGCGCATCCGAGCATCGGCGACCTGACCATCGGCTGCGCCTTGGGATATCTGGATTTCCGTTTTCCCGAGCTGGACTGGCGCGCTGCGCATCCACGCGCCGCAGCGTGGTTCGCCGAGTTCAACCAATTGCCTGCCATGCAGGCGACCCTTCCCCACGAAACCTGAGACAGCCGCCATGACGACGCCGAGCGCGACCCCATCATCCTCCACCGTCTGGTTCCTCAACGGGCCGAACGCCAATCTCTACGGACTGGATGCCAACAAGACCTACGGTTCGGACAGCTTTCCCGTGTTGCAGCAGCGCTGCGAAAGCAAGGCTGCCTCGCTGGGCATCCAGCTGAACTTCGTCCAGTCCAACCACGAAGGCCAGCTGGTCGACTGGATACAGGAAGCCCGCGGCAGCGCGCAGGGCGTCATCATCAACGCGGCCGGCCTGACCTATTCATCGGTGCCCATCCTCGATGCCTTGCTATCCTTCCCGGGCAGGATCATCGAGGTCCACATGAGCAATATCTGGCGGCGCGAGGCCTTCCGCCATCATTCGTATATTTCCAAGGCCGCCGATGGCGTCATCGCGGGGCTGGGCGGCGATGGCTATGAACTGGCCATCGAGGCCATGTCCCGCCTGATAAACCGCAGTACCTGAGGTAGACCGCCCATGCATGCATCCTCCCGCCCCACCGTGTCGGGCGCCATGATCTTCTACAGCGAATTCGACGACTACACGGCCTGGCGCGACGCCATGCAGGCGCGCCTGCCGGACCTGCGCATGGTGCATGGCAGCGAAGCGCATGATCCGGCCAGCATCCATTACGCGCTGGCCTGGAAGGCGCCGCAGGGCTTCTTCGATCGCATGAAGAACCTGCGCCTTATCGTGAATCTGGGCGCGGGCGTGGATTCGCTGGTGGGCCGCGAGGACCTGCCGGCCGGCGTGCCCATCACCCGCATCACCGATCCCAATATGGCGCGCATGATGGCGGGCTACGTGCTGTTCGCCGCGTTGCGCTATGCGCGCGACATTCCATATTTCGAAGCGGCGCAGCGCCGGGGCGAGTGGGCCTACCGCCATCCGCGTTCGCCCGAGGACGTGCGCGTGGCGGTACTGGGCCTGGGCGAGCTGGGCGCCTGCGCGGCGCAGGAGCTGCGCCGCCAGGGGCTGACGGTGCTGGGCTGGTCGCGCAGTCCGCGCAACATCGAGGGCGTCGAGTGCCACAGCGGCATGGAATCGCTGGACACGGTGCTGTCGCACGCCGACATACTGGTGGTGATGCTTCCGCTGACGCCGCAGACTCGCGGCCTGCTGGATCGCGAGCGCTTGCAGCGTCTGCCCCGCGGAGCGGCCCTGATCAATGTGGCCCGGGGCGCGCTGGTGGACCAGGCCGCCCTTACCGATCTGCTGCGCAGCGGTCATCTGGGCGGCGCGACGCTGGACGTGTTCGAGCGCGAGCCCCTGCCAGCTGGCGACCCGCTCTGGGCGATGGACAACGTGCTGATCACGCCGCACCTGGCTTCGGTGGCCATTCCAGCATCGGCCGCCGGACAGATTGTCGACAACATACTGCGCGTCAGCCAGGGCCTGGAGCCCGCCAATCGCGTCGATCCCGCGCGCGGCTATTGAGGTTGGGCCTTGCGGAGGTCAGGGTTCTTTAGCCGCCGAGGCTGCCCTGCGCCATTCCGATGCTCGCCCCGGTGGGGCTGCGCTTCGGAATCCCGCAGTCCGGACGCCGGCGACTCAAGAACCCTACCTCACAGAACCGAAGTGAGGAGCGGCAGCGCTTTGAGCTTGCGGATGTCAGGGTTCTTTAGCCGCCGAGGCTGCCCTGCGCCATTCCGATGCTCGCCCCGATGGGGCTGCGCTTCGGATGGCTCCGGGGTCCTCGGCTGGCAGTCGCCCAATGCGTTGGTTTTGGACCCCGTTCATGGGCAGATAGCGTGAGTCGGTGGCCGGGCGGAGGGATCCGAAGCGCAGCCCCACCGGGGCGAGCATCGGAATCCCGCAGTCCGGACGCCGGCGGCCCAAGAACCTGACCTCACAAAGCCAATCGGCAACATTCCACCCAGAACTCTCTAGTGGTTGTCCTCGATATTGAGGATCCTGCCCAGCCCCAGGAAGCGATTGGCGAAGATCAACAGGGTGGCGGTCACCACGATGTACACCACCGACAGCGCGGCCAGGGTCGGATCGGCGAACTCGCGCACATAGTTGTACATGGTCACCGGCAGGGTCTGCGTGTTCTGGGTGGTCACGAACAGCGACGCGGTGAACTCGCTGAACGACATGATGGCCGCGAACAGCCACCCGCCGAACAGACCGGGCGCCAGCAAGGGCACCGTGATCGTGAACAGCACCCGCACCGGCGAGGCGCCCAGGCTGGCGGCGCTCTGCTCCAGGCGCTCATCCAGGTTCTCCATCGAAACATAGACGCTGCGCAGCACGAAAGGCAGGACGAGCATGACGTGGCACAGGATCACAATGCCGTAGCCGCGGTCCACGTTCAGCTGCGCCGCCAGGATCAGCAGGCCCAGCCCCACCGTGAAATGCGGAATCACCAGCGGCGAAAGCAGGATGGCTTGCAGGATGTTCTTGCCGGGGAACGCCATGCGCTTTACCGCGATCGCCAGGCCGGTCCCGATGATCAGCGCCAGCACCGATGACCAGAGCGTAACTACCATGCTGGCGTGAAAGCCGTCACGGAAATCGGAGTAGGTGAACACGCGCTCGAACCAGCGCCAGGACCAGGCCTGCGGCGGAAAGGTGAGCAAGGCCTTGTCATTGAACGAGGCCAGCACCACCACCACGACCGGCAGCAGCACGAAGGCAAGGATGAGCGTGATCAGGACGGGCGCCCCGACTCGCAGCCACAGGGGCAGGGATTTGCGGATACTCATGTCAGTGTCCTCCGATGGCCTTGAGGCGGCGCGTGACGCGGCCGAGCAGCATTAGCGAGATCGCCGTCAGGCCCAGGCCCATGACGCTCAGGCTGGCCGCCAAGGGAAAGTTCATGGATGAGAATCCCAACTGGTAGACCAGCGTGGAGACGGTCGGCACGCGGCCCCCGCCTATCATCTGCGGCGTGGCGAAGGCGCTGAAGGTCCAGGCGAAGGACGTAGTGATGCTGGCCAGGATGCCTGGCATGGACAGCGGCAGGGTAATGGTCAGGAAGGTGCGCACCGGCCCCGCGCCCAGGCTTTCGGCGGCCTTTTCGTAATCGCGGTCGATGTGCGAGATGGCGGTGGCCAGCATCAACACGACCACGGGGATGGTGACATGCACCAGCGCCACCAGCACGCCGAGGTGGCTGAACATCAGCGTCAGCGGCGTGTCTATCATGCCCAGCTTGAGCAGCATCGAATTGATGAATCCCGTGCTGCCCAGCACGATGATCCAGGAATAGGTGCGCACGATTTCGCCCAGGAAGAGCGGCGTGATGGAAACGATCAGGATGAAAGACTTGATGTAGCGGTTGCGTACCCTGACCAGGGCGTACGCCAGCGGATAGGCCACGAGCAGGGAGCAGACCGTGGTTTCGACGCTCAGGCGCAGGGTGTTGGTAAAGGCATCGAGATAGATCTGCTTGCCCAGGCCCGAGAAGTTATTCAGCGTCAGGCCGCCGACATCCAAGGAGCCGGGAATGAAGGTGCGCAAGCTGTACTGCAGCACGGCCGCCATGGCGACGCAGATGCACAGCGCGATGAAGCTTGCCGGGGAGATCAGCCATCCCCTCAGTGTGGAACGCGCATCCATGGTGTACCCATCCATCGTGTACGGTGAGAACGAGGAGAGGCCGCGGACCGTGAGGCCGCGGCGTCCGGCAATCAGTTCATGATGTTCTCGGTGAACCACTTGCGCCACTCGGCGGTCTTCTCGGCGCGCAGCTTGTCGTCGATGACGATGGCCTGGGTATCCCATTGCTGCTTGGTCGTGAATACGCCAGGAAGCGCGGCGTCTTCGGGCGAGACCTTGGCGTCGTCGACCACCGGGCTGGCTTTCTTGGCGGCCACGATCTTGGCCTGCACCTCTGGCGACAGCGCGATGTTCATGAACTTATAGGCCAGGTCGGTTTTGGCGCTGCCTTTCATGATGGCCATGGTGTCCACGCCCAGCACCGCGCCTTCCTTGGGCATTGCCACCTTGATCGGCACGCCTTGGCCGATCATGTAGTACGCATTCATGGACAGCACGATCTGCACCGGCGTCTCGCCGGCGGCGATCAGTTGCTGGCTGTTGGCGTCGTTGGTGTAGAAGGCCTTGAAGTTGGGTTTCAGGGCCTTGAGCTTGTCCTGGCCTTTTTCCCAAGTGCGGGCGTCGCCGCCAGAGAGCAAGGCTGAAATGTCGATGATGTGGCTGGGATCGAAATCCGGCGCCGACAGCTTGTTTTTCAGCGCCGGATTCCAGAGGTCGTTCCAGCTGTTGAAGGTGATGCCGGGTGGAATCAGGTCGGGGCGATAGCCGATGGTGTACACATACGCCCAGCTGCCGATGTGGTACGGGCTGATCCTGGCCCGGTCGACCAGGTGCGAGTAATTGGGAATCTTGCTCAGGTCGAGCTTCTCGTACAGGCCGGCATTGACATAAAGCCAGCCGATGTGCGACGTGGTGAAGGTGATGTCGCTTTCCGGCTTGGTGGCGAGTTTGGCTTTGTTCAGGCGGTCTATGGTGCCGCCCGTGATGTACTTCACCGGCACGCCGGTCTGCCGTGTGAACTCCTTGCCGATGCTCTCGTCGATGAGATCGCGGAAGCTTCCGCCCCAGGTGCTTACCACCAGGGCATCCTGCGCTTGCGCCGTGCCGGCGAGAGCCGCGCCGGCAAGCATGCCCGCGCAAATGAGTCTTTTGATCATGACAACCCCTTGTCTATGTGGCCGACTACAAAACCTGCTCCAGGAAATTCCTCAGGCGCTCGCTCCTGGGCGAGGCAAAGAACTGTTCGGCGGGCGCCGTCTCGATGATTTCGCCCCGCTCCATGAAGACGCAGCGGTCAGCGACTTTGCGGGCGAAGCCGATCTCGTGGGTGACGCAGATCATGGTGATCCCGGTCTGCGCCAGGTCCTCCATGATGCGCAATACGGAGCCGACCGACTCCGGATCGAGCGCCGATGTCGGTTCGTCGAAAAGCATGATGCGCGGACGCAGGCAAAGGGCGCGGGCGATGGCCACGCGCTGCTGCTGTCCGCCAGAAAGCTGGATCGGATACTTGTCGGCCTGTTCGATCACATTGACCTTGGCGAGGTACTCGCGTGCCGTCTGTTCGGCCTCGGGCGTGGACATCTTCAAGGCGACCTTCAACGCGAAGGTGCAATTGGCCAGCACCGTCATGTGCGGAAAAAGATTGAAGTTCTGGAACACCATGCCCAATTGGCACCGGACTTTTTCCACGTCCTGGGGGTGGCGGGTCAGCGCGGTGCCATTGACGTGGATGTCGCCGGAGTCATGCTGCTCCAGATGGTTGATGCAGCGGATGAGCGATGACTTTCCGGATCCGGAAGGCCCGCAAAGGACGACGATTTCGCCATTGGACACCTCGAGGTGGATATCCCGCAGGGCGTGGAAGGCGCCGTAGAACTTGTTCAATCCCGAGATGGATACCGCGGGCGCGCAGTCGGCAAGGGCGGAGGAGTAAGGCGGCGTGATGCTGGACAGGATGGCAGTCATGATGATTCGCGCTCTGGTGGACGGTCGGCCGGGGCGGTTCAGATTCTGACGAGATAGCGGTTCAGCCTGCGATCCGCGATCGAGAACCCAAGACGTATGCTGTTGGTGATGCACCAATAAATGGCCGCCGCCGTGATCAAGGGCGTGAACGGGTCATAGGTATAGTCGAATACGGTGTTGGCGGCCGCGGTAAGGTCGACCAGCGTGATGGCGCTGACGGCCGCCGTGCTCTTCACCATGATCAGCAACTCATTCTGATAGGCGCGCAGCACGTAGCGCGCGACCAGAGGGATGCGCAGGCGGAACAGGATTTGCGCAGGCTTCAGGCCCAGGGTCTGTGCGGCTTCGATGGTGCCCTTGGGAATCGCCGCCAGCCCGCCACGGATGATCTCGGCCATGAAGCCCGAGTGGGTCAGTGCCAGGCCCAGCCACGCGCAGACATAGGCGTTGGAAAAGACGTTCCAAAGAAAGGTGTCGCGCACGATGGAGAACTGGGGCAGTCCGCTGTAGATCAGATACAGCAGCACCAGGCTGGGCACGCCGCGGAAGAAGCCGATGTAGCTGCTGGCGAAGAGGGCGCGCGGGCCTGGCCGGAAGCTCGCCAGGGCGACCGGCAGCGCCAGCAGCAGGCCGATGACCAGCACAGGCAGCAGCACGGCGAATGTGGTGCCGGCGCCCGCCAGCAATTTGGGCAAGCTGTCCCAGGCTACCTGGAAGTCAAAGTGCATGCGAGGCTCCCTTGGTCACGACGGGATGGAAGCCGCGCGCCGCCCATGTTTCGACGCGGCGGGCCACGTAATAGGTGAGCCAGGTCATCATGAGGAAGAAGGCGGCGGCGAGCAGGTAGTAGACGAAGGGTTCCTTGGTCACGCCGGACGCGAGCTTGGCGTAGGCCATGATTTCCTTCAGGCCGATCAGGGAAATGAGGGCGGTGTCCTTGAGCACGACGATCCACATATTGGTCATGCCGGGCAGGGCCAGGCGCAGCATCTGCGGCAGGATCACCTTCAGCCAGATGGTGGTGCGCGGCACCAGCAGCACCCGTGCGGCTTCGAACTGTCCGTGGGGCACGTTCTGGATCGCGCTGCGTATCAGGTCGGCCAGGTAGGCGCCGTAGACCATGCCCAGCGCCGCCACCGCGGCCATGAAGGGCGTGATCTCGACACGCTGGCCGACGCCGAACGGCGCGAGCAGGCTGGCGACAATCTCCGAGCCGCCGTAGTAGAACAGGAAGCCGACCAGCAGCGAGGGCACGCCCGTGAAGATGGAGGCGTACGGAATCCAGATGATCCTGGCCAGCAGTGTTGGCCGCAGCGTGATCAGGGCAAAGAACGTTCCAATTGCGAGCGCCAGCAGATAGGCGCAGACGGCGACCTGGATCGTCATCAGCGCGCCGGTCGCGAGTTGCTGCACGAAACCCATCGAAGGCATGAGGCAGTCCTTGCAAGCATATGAAGAATTCCGCCCAGGCCCCGGCGGTCTGACGCCGGACGGCCCTGGCGGTGTGCGCGGATCCGGCTAGCGGCAGGCCGCCTCTTCGGGCAGGAGCTCCACTTCCATGTAGGGTTTGCGCAGCTTGGTGAAGGTGCAGTCCTTGATGATGGCGTCGACCGTGGCGCTCATGCGGTTGAGCAGTTCGCCGCTGTCCTTGCGGGCGATCCAGCTTGAGCCGGCTTCGCCGCCGCCGGTCCACAGGTCGCCGCCGGCGAATTTCCAGCCCTTGCCCTGGGGCTTGGACAGGAACTCGTTGGTCCAGCTGATCTTGGGGCCGAGACTCATATCCAGCCGGCCATTGGCCAGGTCGAGCCGGATCTGGTCGGGGTTGTCGTAGAACACGATCTGCACCGCGTTGCCGAATGTCTCGCCCACGTACTTGGCTTGCGCCGATCCGCGTTGCAGGCCGATGCGCACACCTTTGAGGCCTTCAGGCGTGAAGGTGTAGTTCTTCGCTTCTGGCACCACATAGGAGTCCGGGTTGAACAGCACCGGACGTCCGAACAGTACTTTTTCCTTGCGCTCCGGCAACGGTTTGGTCTGGCTGACCACGGCATCCAGCTTCTTCTGCAGCAGCGCCGGGATCAGGGCCTTGAAGTCCATCACCACGATTTCGCAATCGGCTTTCATCCGCTTGCACATCTCGCGCGCCAGATCGGGTTCGAAGCCCGTCAGGCGGCCCGAGGGGTCGACCATGCTGAACGGCGGATAGCTCCCCTCGTTGCCCAGCACCAGTTTCTCGGCCTGGGCGGGCGCCAGGGCGAACAGCGAGGCGCCCGCGAGCGTCAGCACCGTGATGGTTTTTTGAAGATGCATTTTTATTCCCCTTGTTTATTGGTCATGCACTTCGGCGAAGTGCTTACATCGTGTTGTCCCTGGACAGGTTGGCGTTGAACAGCGACCCGTAGCCGGGCTTGGCGCCTGCCGCGCCGGTGAGATCCAGGCAGTGCCAGAACGAGGCCTGGATGGCCGAGATCACCGGCTTGCCGAGCTTCTGCTCCAGCGCCTCGATGGCCCCGACGGTCCTGAAGTTGGTGCACGAGACGAAGATGGCCGTCGCGTCGGGGTGGTCGACCGAGAGCACGTGGTCGTAGACTTTCTCCAGCGATACCTCGGCCAGCGCGTGGTCATCCGAGATGCCGAGGCAGGCGCTCTTGACGACCTCGTGGCCGTTTTCCTGCAGGAAGCGGATGGCGCGCTCGTGGATCTCCGGGAGATAGGGCGTGGCCAGCGCAACCTTGCCGGCCTTGACCTTCTTCAATGCTGCGAGCGTGGCGGTGGAGGCCGTGGTGATCATCGGCCCCGGCACCCACTGCCGCAGCTTCTGGATCAGAGCCTGGTCGTAGGCCGTGCCATGCAGAAAGGAGGCGCTGGTCCCGCCGAACAGCAGCACGTCGATCGGGGCGGCGCCGGCCAGGCGAGCGGCCTGTTCGAGCTCGGGGGCGTTCATCATCTCCTCGATGCCCTGCACGGTGACCTTGGGCAGCTTGATGCGCGCCGTATGGGTGGACACGCCGCGGGCGGACATGGCCCACATTTCTTCTTCCATCACGACGCTGGAGGCGATGTAGATCAGGCCGATGCGGGCAAGGTCGCCAGAGCCGTCGTAGCGGAATCGGGGATAGGCGGCTTGCGCGGGAGTTGAGGCGGTGTTCATCCGGATCCTCTGTAAGGGGAGGTTGCTTCAGATGGCGTCGGTCATCGATCCGGGGCCGGGCATCGCCGCGACTGCCGCACCGGCCGCGCCAGCGAAAGCCAATAATGAGAGAGACGATCCGAGGGACCAAGTCGCCTTTTCCGTTGGCATGAATAGATTTTCCTGATGGCCTGGCGAGGCCCCCGAAGGCATGGTGAGGCTCATCGTCGCGAGCGTCGCCCGCGTCAGGATTTCCGAGACGGGACACCAGAAAAAACAAATAGGCTGCGGCCCCGCTTGGGCAGACCATCAGCGGGCAGGTCAAGGCCTTGGGCCATGCTGTTAGCCAGGCAGGCGTGGGGTCTCCGGATAAACCCTAATACTGATACGAGCCATGAAGCATAAGCGCATACGCACCTTCAATACCAAGGCGACCTACCCCGAACAGAAACTCGACAACGATCTGTGCCAGGCCGTCGTCGCGCGCGGCAGTACGGTCTTCTTGCGCGGGCAGATCGGCCAGAACCTGGACACGTCCGAGAGCGTCTGCATCGGCGATGCCGCAGGCCAGACCGAGCAGGCGATGAAGAACATCGACATGTTGCTCAAGGAGGCCGGCGGCGAACTGCAGGACATCTGCAAGATCACGATCTACATCATCGACCCCCGTTATCGCGAGGAGGTCTATCGCGTGGTCGGAAAATGGCTCAAGGGCGTGTTCCCGGTATCCACCGGCATCGTGGTATCGGCGCTGGCGCGTCCCGAATGGCTGGTGGAAATCGACGCGACTGCCGTTATTCCGGATTGACGCCACAGGAGGCCCAGGTCATGACTTTCTCCATTATTGCCCGCTGTCCGGCCACCGGCCAATTCGGCGCGGCCGTTTCGTCCTCTTCGCCCGCGGTCGCGGCGCGCTGCATCCGCGCGCGAGCGGGAGTGGGCGCGGCGGTCAGCCAGAACATCACCGATCCCGCCCTGGGGCCGCTCATCCTTGATGCAATGGGCCAGGGCCACTCGCCCCAGCGCGCCTTGCAAGTCCTGGCCGAACGCCCCTTTATCAGCTACCGGCAATTGATGGCGATCGACGCCACGCAGGCGCCGGCCATCTTCACGGGCGCGAACGCGTTGGGCCGGCTGGCCAGCGCGCAGGGCGAGCACGCCGCGTGCGCCGGCAATATGCTGGCGTCGCTGGATGTACCCGCCGCCATGCTGGCGGCATTCGAGCAAGCGTCGGGCGCGCTGGCCGAGCGCCTGATGCAGGCCATGTTGGCGGGCCAGGCTGCTGGCGGCGAAGAGGGGCCGGTGCATTCGGCCGGGCTGCTGGTGGTGGCGGACCTGGACTGGCCCATCGTCGACCTGCGCATGGACTGGGTGGAGCAATGTCCAGTCGAAACGCTTTACGAGGCCTGGAAGGTCTACGAGCCGCAGATCCAGGATTACATCACCCGCGCCAGGGACCCGCGCGCCGCGCCGAGTTTCGGCGTGCCAGGCAATCTGTGACCGCTTGCGCCAGCCGGCTAGTGCGAGAAAACCCGAGGAGCGCCATGCCCCCTTATCCGGGCATAGTGGATACACTTTTGCTCGGTGCGGCTGATGCCAGCGCCGGGCCACGGTGGCGGCCCGCAAGGCGGAACGCCACCTCCCTCCAGCCTGCTCCAGTTTTCTCATTTCGGACTATGCTCAATCGCATTTCGCTGCGCCAGATGGAGTACTTCGTTGCCACGGCCAAGCATGGCAGTATCGCCGCGGCATCCAGCCAGATCCACATCTCGGCGCCTTCGATTTCGGCCGCCATCGCGCATGTCGAAACCGAGCTGGACGTGCAGTTGTTCGTGCGGCATCCGTCCAAGGGCCTGGCCCTGACGGTGCTCGGCCAGCAGGTCATGAGCGAATGCGAAGACCTGCTCGAGCGCGCGTCGCGTCTCTACAAGATCGCGTCGGTTTCCAGCAATGCCATCCAGGGCACCTTGCGCGTGGGCTGCTTCCAGTCGCTCACGGCCATGATCGCGCCCGAGGTGATCTTCGGATTTTCACGGGCATTCGCCAAAGTCGAGCTGCATATGACCGAAGGCGACCAGCAGTTGCTGATCGACAAGCTGCACTCGCTGGAGATCGACGTTGCGCTGAGTTACGACCTGAGACTGGGCGACGAAATATCGTTCGAGGCGCTAGCGCGCCTGCCGCCGCATGTGGTGGTCAGCGAACTGCATCCGCTGTCGCAGCAGATCGCGGTGACGCTGGAAGAGCTGGCCCGCCTGCCCATGGTGTTGCTGGACCTGCCCTTGAGCCGCGATTACTTCATGTCGCTATTCGCGAAGTTCGGCCTGGAGCCGAACATCGTGGCGCGCTCACGCTCGGAGGAAGTGGTGCGGTCCATGGTCGCCAACGGAATCGGCTATGCCTTGTTCAACGTGCGGCCGAAGTCCACGCAAGCGCTGGATGGCAAGAGGCTGGTGCGGCTGCGCCTGGTGGGTGAACACCGCCCCATGCTGCTGGGCCTCACCACTTACAAGCCGATGAAACCGTCGCGCCTGACGGAGGTGTTCATGCAGCGCTGCCGCGCCTATATCTCCGATCAGTACATTCCAGGCATGAGCGAAGGCAGTTTCTTCGACCCGTACGTGCCTCCTGAAAGCAAATGAACCGGCGGCGCGCTCGTGCGCCGTCCGCCTCCTGCAGGTCCATGCCATGAGCACACCGACCCCCGACAACAGTCCAGACCTATTGCGCGAGCTGCTCGCGTTTCAATCCGTCACGTTGACGCCCAATATCGAACTGATCGAGCGCGTGCGGGAGCTGCTGGCGCAGGCCGGCATCGCGTCCACGCTGGCGGCGGACCCGCAAGACGCCCGGCGGAGCAATCTGTTCGCGTCCGTCGGCCCCTTGGATGTACCCGGCATCCTGCTCTCCGGCCACACCGACGTGGTCCCCGTGGCAGGCCAGCCCTGGACCTCGCCGCCCTTCGAGGCGACCGTGCGCGATGGGCGCATCTATGGGCGGGGCAGCGCGGACATGAAGGGCTTCGTCGCCTGCGCCGTGATGGCCATGATCCGCGCGGCCCATCAGCCTCTTGCGCGGCCCTTGCATCTGGCGCTTTCGTTCGATGAGGAAATCGGCTGCGTAGGGGTGCGCCATCTGCTGCGCGCGCTGGAACACATGAAGCCGGCTCCGCTGCTCTGCGTGGTGGGCGAGCCCACGCTGATGAAGATCGGCACCGGCAACAAAGGCAAGGCGGCCTATCGGGCCATGTGCTGCGGCCAGGCGGGCCACTCCGGGCTGGCGCCGTTTTTCGTCAATGCCATCCATACGGCCAGCGATCTGATCGGCGCGCTGCGTGACGTGCAGCAGGACCTTGCCGAACACGGTCCGCGCGAAGCCGGCTATGACGTGCCGTACACGACGGTGCATGCAGGCACCATCAAGGGCGGCACGGCGCTCAACATCGTGCCGGCGGAATGCGAAGTCAATTTCGAGATCCGCAACGTCGCGCAGGATGACCCGAATCGGATCCTGGCGCGGGTGCTGGAGTTGACCAGGGCGAAAATGCGCGCCGCGGGCGCGCGGGCGGATGCCGCCCCGCCTCGGATCGAGCTGGTCAACAGCTATCCTGGCCTTGCCACGGCGGACGATTCGGCGGCCGTCGCGCTGCTGGCCTCATGGCTGCCGCCAGACACGCCGCTCACCAAGGCCGCCTTCGGTACCGAAGGCGGGCTGTTCCAGCAGCTATGGGCGCAAACCTCGGTGCTGATCTGTGGGCCTGGCAGCATCGAGGTGGCGCACAAGGCCGATGAGTACGTCGAGCTTTCGCAGCTGGAGGCCTGCGACGCCATGCTGGAGAAGTTGACGCAGTATCTGACGATTTGATCCGCTTACAAATCACGACGCGGCTCGCACCTGGCGGCCGGCAACGTTTCGAAGCAATTGCCCGTGGAACCCTGAATTCAAGAGCCTGCTATAAAGTCGGCTACAGCTTTTCTGTAGGGCCAGGAAATGTCCATTCAAATGTTGAGCCGCTGGGGTGTGGCGCTTTTTGCGGCTGTGCTGATGGCCGGCTGCTCTTCGAGCGGTCCCAAGACTTCGGATCAAGGTTCCAAATCGTATTCCGCCACCGCCCGCGCCGAAGGCGAGTGTGCGAAGCGCAGCAAGTGCATCTATAAAGGCGCGTACGAATCAGGCGAACGCAACTACGCCGAAGCGGAAGCCAAGCGCCTGAACATCGCCGAACTGGAGCGCCTGCGCCGCGCTTTCGGCAATTGAAACTGGCAGGAAACCGGCGCGCGCCCACGCCCGAAGAAATCATGCGGCACTACGACGCGGACCCGGACGAGGATCCCTGGGTTCGGGGCAAGCCTGCGCCGGAACTGGTCGCGGTCGTACCCTATGACCCCGATTGGCCGGTCCGCTATGGCCGGCTTGAGTCGCAGGTGCGCGAGGCGTTGGGACCGGTCGCGCTGGCGGTCGAGCATATGGGTTCGACGGCGGTGCCGGGCCTGCCGGCCAAGCCGGTGATAGATATCGATCTGACGGTAGCCGACCCCGTGCAGGAGGACGCTTATGTCCCCGCCCTGGAGGCGGCGGGTTATCTGCTGGTCTTGCGGGAGCCGTCCTGGCACCAGCACCGCCTGCTGCAGTTGGCCGCTCCGCGCGTGAACCTGCACGTGTTTGGTCCGGATTGCCCCGAGAACATCCGGCACCGGATGTTCCGCGACTGGCTGCGCCAGCATGATGCCGACCGCGATCTGTACGCCCAGGCCAAGCGCGAGGCGGCGGCCGGGGTGATGCAGGTCATGGAGTACAACAAGCGCAAGGAGGCGGTCCTGCGCCAGATCTACGAGCGCATGTTCCGCGCCGCCGGCTTCATCTGAGGCGCGGCGGCCCGGATCATCCCTGTCCGCTTCAGTAGTGGCTCTTGAGTGGTACGGCCGGGTCGGCCAGCACGTCACGGGGCAGGTTCAGCCCCAGTTCCAGCAGCTTGCGCGCGGCCAGGTGGTCCATTGGCGCGTTGATCGATTCGACGCAGACCAGATGGCCGTCGGCGAAGTGCAGAATCGAGAAGCTGCCGGGCTTGGCGCCCGGACGCAGGACGCGTTCGGTATCCGGCGGCGCCAGGCCGGCGATCTGCAGGCGCAAAGCGCCTTGATCGGACCAGAACCAGGGCAGGGCGTGATACGGCGTCTTCGTGCCGAGCAGGACGCCGGCCAGGGTGCGGGCCTGGTCGTTGGCGTTCTGCACCGATTCCAGCCGCAAGGTCTTGCCCCAGCGCGCATACGGAAAGGACGTGCAGTCGCCGATGGCGTAGATGCCCGGCGCCGAGGTCTGCATCAGTCCGTCGACCACGATGCCGTTCAGGCAGTCCAGGCCGGCGGCTTGCGCCAGCGTGATCTCCGGTACCGCGCCGATGCCGGCGACCAGCAGGTCCACGGGATGTTCCACGTCATTGACCACGACGCTGCGCACGCGGCCGTTTTCCGTGCGGATGTGTTGCAGGTCGGAGGATAGGCGCAGGTCGACGCCGGAATCGTGCAGCACGCGGGCGACGTGTTCCGAGGCTTCGGGCGATACGGAGCGCGCCAGCAGGCGCGGCGCGGATTCGAAGACGGTGACCGGGCGGCCCAGGGCGCCAGCCGTCGCGGCGATTTCCAGGCCGATGAAGCCACCGCCCACGACCGTGACCGAAGGCGCATCCGCGATCGCGGCGCGCAGGCGCGCGGCGTCGTCGGCGTTGCGCAGGTAGATCAGGTTCTGCAGTTCGTCGGGCACGTCGGGCAGGCGCCGCGCGCGTGTGCCGGTGGCCAGCACCAGTGCGTCATAGTCGAGTTGCTTGCCTGAAGCCAGCGTCAGCCGGCGCGCGTCGCGGTCAATGCCGACCGCGGGGTCCGCCAGCAGGACTTGCACGCCGGCGTCGGCGTAGACCGCCTCGGCGCGCAGCAGCTGGATCGGAGCTTCCGGATCCTTGATGTAGGTCTTGGAGAGCGGCGGCCGGTGGTAGGGCAGCGAGGCCTCTTCGCACACCAGCGTCAGGCTGCCGGGAAAGCCGCCTTCTATCAGGCTGGCGCACAATTGCGCCGCCGCGTGGCCGCCGCCCACGATTACCACCTTCTCCATGCATGACTCCTGTTCTGCCTGGCCCGGTTTCGGGCCGAATCGGCAATCCTACCGCAGGTGGCGGTGGGAGGGGCTGCATGAAGGCGGCGGCGGGCGTTGCGTGTCTTGGGGGAAGGGTCAGGCTGGGGTGTTCGGTGCAGTTTTTGGGGACAGGGTCAAGCGCCTGGCAACATGTAGCGGGCGGAAACGGCCAGGATGCGCTGGGCCGATTCGCGCAGCCTGCGGGCTTCGCGGTGGGCGTTGAGGGAAACCGCGGCGTCGTAGCGGCGCGCGCTGAGCGGACCGGCCAGCAGCACCGGACGGCGGGTAAGGATGGGGGATATCAAGCGTTGCATGTGGAGCATTCCTGCGGGCGCCAGGCCCAGTCGATGCCAGCTATCGTAAGGCGGCCAGGGGCGGCGGCCAACGAATTACCTTTTATATGAATATCCGGCGCGTTCCTGGAAGTCAGGCGGGCTGGCGGATATCCGAACGGCAGTATCGCCCGCGAGTGTGACAGCCATATGCCAATGCTCCGCCACGTTCCAGGCGCGGCCGGAGCCGGGGCTTGTCAGTTCTAATACTACGCGGTAGCATTAAAAAAACGAATGCTGGATCGGAGACAAAAATGGCATTGCCCCTGGAAGGTCTGCTGGTGATCGCTGTGGAGCAGGCAGCCGCAGCGCCGTATGCCTCGTCGCGGCTGGCTGATGCCGGCGCGCGCGTCATCAAGATCGAACGCGCGGCCGGCGATTTCGCGCGCGGCTATGACGGGGCGGTCATGGGCGACAGCACATATTTCGTCTGGCTCAATCGGGGCAAGGAATCAATCGTTCTCGATTTCTCGCAGCCTGAGGATCTGGCGCTGCTGCGCACGCTGATCTTGCAGGCTGACGTGCTGATCCAGAACCTGGGCCCGGGCGCGGCGGAACGCGCCGGCTTCGGCTGGAAGGAAATGCGGGCCGCCAATCCCCGGCTGATTACCTGCGACATCACGGGCTATGGCGAGTCGGGCCCCTATGCGGAGATGCGCGCCTACGACCTGCTGGTGCAGGCCGAATCGGGCATCGCGTCGGTGACCGGCACGCCGGAGGCCCCGGGCAGAGTGGGCATATCCGCCTGCGATATCGGCACCGGCATGTATGCGCACGCGGCCATCCTGGAGGCGCTGTTGCAGCGCGAGCGGACAGGGCAGGGCAGCGCCCTGCACGTGTCGTTGTTCGACGCCATGGCCGACTGGATGACCGTGCCCCTGCTGCACTACGACTACGCCGGCACGGTGTGGCCGCGCGTAGGCCTCGGACATCCGACCATCGCTCCCTATGGCGCCTTCGCCTGCCAGGGCGGCCAGTCGCTCCTGATCGGCGTGCAGAACGACGGCGAATGGCGCCGCTTCGCTTGCGATGTGCTGCTGAAGCCCGAATGGGTCGACGACGAGCGCTACCGCAGCAATCGCGACCGCGTGCTGCATGCCGAGGAATTGAAAGCCGCAATCGAAGCTCTGCTGAGTACGGTGGCGCTGGAGGAATTGCGGCGGCGTCTGACGCTGGCGAAGATTGCCTATGCGTCAGTCAACGGCGTCAAGGAATTGTCGGCGCATCCGCACCTGCGCCGCTCGGAGGTACGCACCGCGCACGGGGTGGCGTCCATCGTGGCGCCGCCAGTCCAGATCCGGGGCGAGCCGCGCCGCCTGGGCGAAGTGCCCGCCATAGGCGCCCATACGCAGGCGGTCCGCGATGAGTTCGCGGGCGCCGGCCGGCAGGCCTGAGGGTAGAATTTCGCGTTTATTTCCGCCACAGCAAGGACATTATGGGACGGCCCAGCCTGATAGACAGCACGGAAGGGATCGAGAAGCGGCTCGCCATTCTCGATGCGGCCGCGTCCGTGTTCATGAACCTGGGCTTTTCAGCGGCGTCGCTGGACGACATCAGCGTAGCCTACGGTGCGACCAAAGGCATCATCTATTACTACTACCGCAATAAGTCGGCGCTGTTCTTCGCCGTGCAGCGGCGCGCGATGGAACTGACCCGCGAAGCGATCGAGCCGCATGCGCTGTCGGCCGAACGGCCGGCCGTCAAGCTGCGGAAGATGGCGCATGACCATACCGTGCTGATGATGGAGCATCTGGCCTACCTGCGCGTCGCGGCGCAAGGGTTGGAACTGCATCTGACGGGGCGCACCACCGCGTCCGAACGTGCCGAACTGGAGGAAATCCTCAAGTTGCGGGCGGCGAATGAAGCCTTGTATATGCGTGTAATCGAGGAAGGCGTGCAGTGCGGCGATTTCCGCGCCATGGACGCCAAGCTGCTGGTCAAGCCGCTGCTGGGGGCTTTGAACTGGACTTCGCGCTGGTATCACCCGCGCAAGAACGAAACCGCCAAGGACCGCGAGCGCGTTGCCAGCGAACTGGCCGGCTTTGCGGTCAGCGCCTTGTTGCCGCATCCGCAGTAAAGCCGGGCCGCGCGAACGGACCGTTCCGCGCGGCTTTTTTTCTAATCATTTTAATACTGCTTGGTATTATTCAAACTACAGGACGACAGCGATTCATGGCTCCGAAAATCCTGGTGGAACGCGCCGGTTTTGTGACCACGGTAATCATCAACCGGCCCGAGGTGCGCAATGCGTTGGATCGCGAGGCGGCCTCCGAACTGGCGCGAGCGCTGCGCGAATTCGATGCGGACGAACAGGCCCGGGTGGCCGTGCTGTGCGGCGCCGGCGGCGCCTTCTGCTCAGGCGCTGATCTGAAGGAATTGGCGGGAGGCACCGACTACGAGCCCTGGGCAGGCAGCCCGGACGGCCCTTTGCATGCGCCGCTGTCCAAGCCCGTCATCGCGGCGGTGGCGGGGCATGCCTGCGCGGGCGGGTTGGGCGTGGCGCTGTGGTGCGATCTGCGCGTCGCGGAGGAAAGCGCCTCGTTCGCCGTACTGTCGCGCCGTTGGGGCGTGCCGATGAGCGATGGCACGACCGTGCGGCTGCCACGCCTGATAGGCATGAGCCGCGCCCTGGACATGTTGCTGACCGCCCGTATTGTGCTGGCTCCGGAAGCCGAGCGCTTCGGGCTGGTAAACCGAGTGGTGCCGGATGGACAAGCGCGTGCCGAGGCCGAGGCGTTGGCACGTCAGATGGCGCAATTCCCGCAGATCGCGATGCGCTCGGACCGGCAATCGGCCTATGCCCAGATCGCCTTGTCCGAGCGCGATGCGGTGGCTGCGGAGATGGCCTACGCCGCCGCCGCGCGCAAGCTGGAGGCGCGCGCTGGCGCACAACGTTTCGAGCAGGGCGCGGGGCGCCATGGCGCCTTGCCCGAAGCCGATTAGGAGAGAACCATGCGAGCCGTCATCTGCCGCGGGCTGGACGATCCCAGCCAAGTCAGCGTCGAGACCTGCGCCGCGCCGCCTTTGCGGGCGGACAGCGTGCGCATCGAAGTGCATTCCTGCGGCGTCAGTTTCGCCAACCTGCTGGTGTTGCAGGGCAAGCACCAGAACCGGCCGCCGCTACCCCTGACGCCAGGCACCGAGGTGGCGGGCATCGTGCGGGAATGCGCCCCGGGCGTGACGCTGTTCCGTCCGGGCGACCGGGTGGTGGCGGGCGTGCAGTCGGGCGGCTTTGCCAGCGAAGTGGTGGCGCCGGTCGACACGACATTCGCTCTGCCCGACGGTGTGGATTTCGATAGCGCCGTACAGTTTCCAACCATCTACGCCACGGCCTATGGCGCGCTGCGCTGGCGCGCGCATTTGCAGCCGGGCGAGACGGTGCTGGTGCACGGGGCCAGCGGCGGCAGCGGGCTGGCGGCCATCGAGATCGCCAAGCGGCTGGGCGCGCGCGTGATCGCGTGCGCCAGCACCCAGGCCAAGCTCGACGCGGCGCGGGCGCACGGTGCTGACCACGGGCACAACTACCGGGAAGGCGGCTTCCGCGACGCGGTGCTGGCCCTGACGGATGGGCGCGGCGCCGATGTGATCTTCGATCCGGTGGGCGGCAAGGTGTTCGAGGAGTCGTTGCGTTGTGTCGCGCCTGAAGGACGCTTGATTCCGATGGGATTCGCTGGCGGTGACATTCCGCAGATTCCCGCCAACATCCTGCTGGTCAAGAACGCCACCGCGATCGGCATCTATTGGGGCTACTACATGGGCTGGGGCAGGGTGCCTGTCCCGCCCGAGCGCAGGGCGGCGGTGCGCGCCGCCTTCGCCACGATGTTCGATTGGGTCGTCGAAGGGGCGCTGAAACCCTACACCCAGCAGACCTACCCGTTGGAGGCATACGCGGCTGCATTGGCCGCGCTGGCCTCCCGCGAGGTCATCGGACGGGTCGCCTTGCATCCGCAGTCATCTTCCTGACCGCGAAACGCTGGCGCCCGCAATTCCAAAAGACAACAGAGCACACAAAGGAGTTGGAGACATGAAGCGATTGACCACTTTGCTCGCAGGCGCCGTGCTGGCGCTGGGCGCCCAGATCAGCCACGCCTATCCCGACAAGCCGATCCGGCTGATCGTCCCGTATCCTCCCGGCACGGGCACCGATACCTTGGCGCGCTACACCGCCCGCCAGCTGGAGGCCAAGCTGGGGCAACCCGTGATCGCCGAGAACCGTCCCGGAGCTAGCGGCATCATCGCGACCCAGGCCGTCGTGTCGGCAGCGCCCGATGGCTACACGCTGCTGCTGGCGGCCAATGCGCCTGTGGCGACCAACGTCGCCGCATTCGCCAAGCTGCCCTACGACCCCTTGGTCGATCTGGCGCCGGTGGCGGTGCTGGCGCAGGCGCCCATGGGCTTTTATGTTTACCAGGATTCGCCCTACAAGACGGTCGCGGACCTGGTGGCGGCCGCCAGGAAGGACCCGAAGAAGCTGAACTACGGGGCGGGCAGCGCCACCTACCAGATTGCCAGCGAATGGTTCCTGTCGCTGGCGCAGGCCAGCGCCAACGGCATTTCCTACAAGGGCGCGGGGCCGGCCTTGAATGATCTGGCGGGCAAGCAAGTTGACTTCGTGATCGCTGAGTACAGCGGCGCGCAGGCCCTGGTGCAGGCGGGCAAGCTGCGCTTGCTGGCCGTGACGACCGATAAGCGATTGGCCAGCGCGCCGGACGTGCCTACCTTGCAGGAACTGGGCTACAAGGACTTCTTCAAGGTGGCGTGGTGGGCAATGTTCGCGCCGGCCAAGACGCCCGCGCCGGTCGTGAAGACCCTGCAGGACGCGCTGCTGGAGATCTACGCCGATCCCAAGACGCAAGCCTTCCTGGCGCAGAGCAATTTCATCTCCTTCATTGGCGACGCAGCCGCGCTGGCCAAGTTCCAGAGGAAAGAGATCGAGCTTGAGATTGCCACGGCCCAGAGCGCCAACATCCCCAAGCAATAGCGCCCAGCCCACACGACAGGACGCTTCTCCATGAACATGCAAGCTACGCTCGCGTGGCCGTTCTTCGAGCCCCGGCATCGGGACCTGCTGCGGCAGGCCGACGCCTGGCTGGAGGCAAGGCCCGCCTGGACCGCGCCGCAAAGCCGGGCGGAGATGGACGAGCAATGCCGCCGCCTGGTGGCCGGCATGGGCCAGGCGGGCCTGCTGGCTCACGCCGTGCCCGACCCGTTCGACGCCAGCGCCCGCATCGACACGCGCGCGGTCTGCCTGCTGCGCGACCGGCTGGCGCAACATGGCGCGCTGTTGGATTTCGCGTTCGCCATGCAAGGCCTGGGTTCGGCCGCCATTGCGCTGGACGGTACGCCCGCGCAGCGGCAACGGTATCTGGCTCCCGCCCGGGCAGGTCGCCGCATTGCGGCGTTCGCGCTGTCGGAGGCGCAGGCGGGTTCCGACGTGGGCGCCTTGTCGTGCGCGGCCAGGCAGGATGGCGACGCCTATGTCCTGGACGGCGAGAAAACCTGGATTTCCAACGGCGGCATTGCCGACCACTATGTCGTCTTTGCGCGCGATCCGCGCAGTGCAGGCGCCAAGGGGATATCGGCTTTCATCGTGGACGCGGATACGCCGGGACTGGAGATTGCGGAGCGCATCGACGTCCTATCCCCGCATCCGCTGGCCACTCTGAAGTTCACCGCCTGCCGTGTCGCGGGCGGGCAATCGCTGGGCGAGTTGGGGCAGGGCTTCAAGCTCGCGATGCGCACGCTGGATATCTTCCGGACCTCGGTGGGCGCGGCGGCGCTGGGCTTTTCGCGCCGGGCGCTGCAAGAGGCCACGCAGCATGCGCTGCAACGCGAGATGTTCGGCAAGACGCTGGCCGATTTCCAGCTGACCCAGGCCAGGCTGAGCCAGATGGCAACCCAGACCGACGCCTCGGCGCTGCTGGTCTATCGCGCCGCCTGGGCCCGCGATGCGGGGCAGGGTTCGTCACGCGATGCGGCCATGGCAAAGCTGGCCGCCACCGAGCATGCGCAGCAGGTGGTGGATGCCGCCTTGCAGATGCATGGCGGGTTGGGCGTGCGGACCGGGCACATCATGGAGCAGCTGTACCGCGACGTGCGGGCGCTGCGCATCTACGAGGGCGCGACCGAGGTCCAGCATCTGATCATTGGACGCGATCTGTTGCGCGAGGCGCGCGAGCAGTCCGCGCCGGCGGCAGCCCTCCAATCCACTCCAGGCCCGAACAGGGCAACCCCTAATCAGGAACGAGCATGACAGGCCCTTTGTCCGGTATGCGCGTCATAGACGCCAGTAACTTCGTGTTTGGACCGATGGCGACCCAGTTGCTTGCCGACATGGGCGCCGATGTGATCAAGATCGAGCCGCCGCAGGGCGACCCGATGCGCATGGTCGGCAAGTCGCGCAACGCCAGGATGGGATCGTTCTTCCTGAACCTGAACCGCGGCAAGCGCAGCGTGGTCCTGGACTTGAAAAATGCCGCCGACGTGGCGCGGCTGGACACATTGCTGGCCAGCGCCGACGTCTTCGTGCACAACATGCGGCCCGCTGCCGCCAGGCGCCTGGGCATAGACTACGACAGCCTGGCGCAGCGTCATCCACGGCTGGTCTATGCCGTGGCTCTCGGTTTTCACCAGGACGGCCGCTACGCCGAGCGTCCTGCCTACGACGACGTGATCCAGGGCATGAGCGGCGTGTCCGGCCTGCATGCCAGGATGTATGGCGAGCCGGGCTTCATTCCGATGCTGTTCACCGACAAGCTCTGCGGCGTCTATCTGGCGGGCGCCATCGCGTCGGCGCTGGTGGCGCGAGCCGCCAGCGGGAAAGGGCAGCAGGTGGAGGTTCCCATGTTCGAAACCATGGCCTCTTTCAATCTGGTCGAACATCTGGCCGACAGCATCTTCAGCGGCTCGGAGACGGCGGCCGCGCCGCGCGGCTATGAGCGGGTCTTCAGTCGCTACCACCGGCCCTTGAAGACCCGCGAGGGCCATGTCTGCCTGGTGGCCAACACGGACGGGCAGTGGCAGCGCTTGTTCGCCTTGCTGGGTCGGCCCGATTTGGCCGCCGACTCGCGGTTCCTGACCATGGGGGATCGTATCCGCCACGCCGAACCCTTATATGAGGAAGTCAGCCGCAGCCTGCTGGAACGCGACGCGGCAGAATGGCTGGCGCTGTTCCTGGCGCACGACATTCCCGCGGGACCGGCCAACAGCCTGGATGACCTGTTGCGCGACCCGCATCTGGCCGACGTGGGCTTCTTCGAGACCGTGGAGCACCCGACCGAAGGCGAACTGCTTTGCGCGACCACGCCGCTGCGGTTCTCCGCAAGCCCCAGAGCGTCCGCGGGCGCGGCGCCCGGGCTGGGCGAGCACAGCGCCGAACTGCTGGGCTAGGGGCTGCGCAGCGCTAAATCACGGATCATTCGGGCGGTTTCAGCCGCGACGGCACCTCGCCCACGTCGCTGCACACCGCCAGCACTTCCGCGGGCTTCCTGCTCATGGACAGGTAGACATGGCCGATACTGCTGTCGAAGTAGGCGGTCTCCAGCTTGCCCAGCACGACGCTGTCGCCGTTTTCGAACTGGATGCGGACCTTGCCCGACAGCACCACCGCGAATTCCTGGCCCGGATGCCGGATGTAGTCCTCGAACTCGACCACCTTGCGCGAGTCGATGAGCGCCAGCATGGGCGTCATCTTCTTGCCGGGGTACTCGCCCATCAGCAGGCGGTAGTGGTAGTTCTCGGTGACGTAGTCGCGGGCGTCGCTGAGCTTGTTCTTGACGAAGGTGGGGGCGACGGCGGCCTGCGAGGCGTCCGGCAGCATGAACATGCGGGTCATGTCTATGCCCAGCGCGCCCGCCAGCGCGGCGAATTTCTCGTAGCTCAGGGCGATCTGCCCGAGCTCTGCTTTCGACAGCGTCGACACCGCGATGCCGCTGGCGCGGGACAGCGCCTGCAAGGTCATCTTGCGCGCCTTGCGCTCGGCCCGCAGGCGAGCGCCCATTTCTTCCTTGCCCACGATCTCGGGCGGGGATGTAGTGCCGGGTAGGGCCATGTAGCGATCTGGCAGGTAGGAGTTGGTTGGGGGCAGGGCCCGCAAGCCCCGCCGCGTATGCCGGATTGTAAGGGCTGGCGGGGCTCAGGCTGCCGTCCGGTTGAGGACGCGGCCGGCGTGCTGGCCGGTGAAGGACTGGTCTACCCAGACGGGCGCGCCGTTGACGTAGACCGAGTGGATGCCCGCGGCGCGCTCGGTGGGGCGCTCGAAGGTGGCCGAGTCGGCCACGGTGGCGGGGTCGAAGACCACCAGGTCGGCGTAGTAGCCGGGCAACACCTGGCCGCGCTCGGCCAGGCCGAACTTGGCGGCGGTCAGGCCGGTCATTTTCCAGACCGCGGTTTCCAGCGGGAACAGGCCCAGGTCGCGCGAATAGTGGCCCAGTACGCGGGGGAAGGTGCCCCACAGGCGCGGATGGGGGCGTTCGTCGTGGGGCAGGCCGTCGGACCCGATCATGGTGGGGCCGAACGCCAGGATGCGCTGCACGTCGGGCTCGTCCATCATGAAGTAGATGGCGCCGGCGGGTTGCAGCTCCGGCACCACGTCGTACTTGGACTTGCCACGTTCGGCGGCGATTTCTTCCAGGCCGCGTCCACTCAGCTCGGGATAAGGCTTGCACCAGGTTATCAGCGTGCGGCCCGCCAGCAGCACGCGGTCTTGCTTGAGCATGGTGGAGCCGGCCACGTAGGGATAGGCGTCCAGCGACACGTCCTGGCTGGCCATGGCGGCCTCGATCAGGGCCAGCGTCTCTTTGGAGCGGCCGAAGTTGGGCTTGCCCATGACCTTGTGGTGCGAAATCACGACCGGCACGTCCAGTTCGCGGCCGATGCGGAAGGTTTCTTCCAGCGCCTCCACGATGTGCTCGCCTTCATCGCGCATGTGGGTGGCGTAGACGCCGCCATGCGTGCCCAGCGGGCGGCAGACCTCGATGATTTCCTCGGTGCTGGCATGGGCGGCGGGCGGGTAGAACGCGCCGGTGGAGATGCCTATCGCGCCGCTGGCCAAAGCGTCGTCGGCCAGCGCCTGCATGGCCTGGATCTCTTCGGCCGTGGCTTCCCGCTTCAGGTCGGGCATGACGGCGGCGCGCAGGGTGGAATGACCCACCATGCAGGCGGCGTTGACGGCCGGCGGCGCGGCGCGCAAGGCTTCCAGGTAGTCGGAGAAGCGCCCGAAGCGGAACGAGCCGCCCTCGTCCAGCAGGTCCAGCGGCGCGGGCGGGCTGGCATGCGCCAACGGCGCCAGGCTGATGCCGCAGTTGCCGGTGACCACGGTGGTGACGCCCTGCGAGATCTTGGGCGTCATGTCACGATGCCTGAGCAGATAGTTGTCGTCGTGCGTGTGCGAGTCGATGAAGCCCGGCGACACCACCTTGCCCGCCACGTCGATGCGGCGGCGGGAGCTGCTGGCGCTCAGGTCGCCGACGGCGGCGATCCGGTCGCCGCGCACGCCGACGTCGGCAAGCCGGCCCGGCGAGTTGGTGCCGTCGATGACGGTGCCGCCGGCAAGGATGTAGTCGAACGAGGTGGCGTCGGTCTGGGACATGGGTATCTCCGGCTAGGCGTGGATGGCGAAATGGCAGGCGACCTGCTGTTCGGGGGCGATCTGGCGGGGTTGCGGCGCTTCCTCGGCGCAGCGCGGCTGCGCCAGCGGGCAGCGGGTGCGGAAGGCGCAACCCGAGGGCGGCGACAGCGGGCTGGGGATCTCGCCCTTGAGGACTTCCACGGGCTTGCGTTCGCCCTGGCGGGCCGATGGCACCGCGGCCAGCAGGGCGCGGGTATAGGGGTGGGCGGGGCGTTCGAAGATGGCTTCGCGCGTGCCGGTCTCGACGATCTTGCCCAGGTACATCACGGCGACGCGGTGGCTGATGTGCCGCACCACACTCAGGTCGTGCGAAATGAAGACGTAGGTCAGCCCCAGGTCGCGTTGCAGGTCCATCAGCAGGTTGATGACTTGCGCCTGCACCGACACGTCCAGCGCCGACACCGGTTCGTCGCAGACGATCAGGCCCGGGTCCAGCGCCAGTGCGCGGGCGATAACGATGCGCTGGCGCTGGCCGCCGGAGAACTCGTGGGGATAGCGGTCGGCGGCATCCGGGCGCAGGCTGACGCGCGCCAGCAGCTGCGCGACGCGGTCGCGGATGGCGGCGCGGCCGTGGCCGAAGGCACGCAGCGGCTCGCCGATGATGTCGCGTACCCGCATGCGCGGGTTCATCGACGAGAACGGATCCTGGAAGATGAACTGCATGCGTTGGCGCATGGCGCGCAGTTCGCGGCTGTTCATGGCGGCCAGGTCGCGGCCTTCCAGCAGGATGCGGCCCTCGGTGGGATCGGTCAGGCGGATCAGGCATTTGCCGGTGGTGGACTTGCCGCAGCCGGATTCGCCCACCAGGCTCAGCGTCTGGCCGCGCGGCACCGACAGGGACACGCCGTCGACCGCGCGCAGCACCTTGGCGCCGCTGCCGCTGTCCACGGGGTAGTGCTTCTTCAAGCCGATGACTTCCAGCATGGGTGCAGCCTCGGCGGCGGGCGCGGCTACGGCGCTCGAAAGAGGAATGTCGTGCAGGTTCATGGCGGGCCTCAGGCGGTCAGGGCGGCGGGGGCGGGTTCGGCCGCGCGGGCCCAGCACCAGACTCGGTGGCGGCTGCCGGCGTCGGCGGCGGGCGGCGCCTGCTCGGTGCAGCGCGGCTGCGCTTCCGGGCAGCGCGCCGCGAAGGCGCAACCACGCGACTCGGGCGTCATGACCGGCACGATGCCGGGCAACTCGGCCAGCCGCGCCGTGTGGTCCTGGCCTGCGGCAAAGTCGGGGAGGGAGCGGATCAGCGCCTGGGTGTAAGGATGCTGGGCGTGGTCCAGGATGTCGTCGACGCTGCCTTCCTCTACTTTGCGCCCGGCGTACATCACGATGACGCGCTGGCACATCTGCGCCACCACGCCCAGGTCATGGGTGATCAGCACGATGGAGGTGCCCAGCCGTTGCTGGATTTCCCGCAGCAGGTGCAGGATCTGCGCCTGGATGGTGACGTCCAGCGCGGTGGTGGGCTCGTCGGCGATCAGGATCTTGGGCTGGCAAGCCAGCGCCATGGCGATCATGGCGCGTTGGCGCATGCCGCCGGACAGCTGATAGGGATACTCGCGCACGCGGCGCGCCGGGTCGGATATCTGCACCAGTTCCAGCAGCGATTCGGCCTGCGCCATGGCCTCGCGCCGCGACAGACCCTGGTGCAGCATGAGGGATTCGCTGATCTGCTTACCCACCGTGAACACGGGGTTCAGCGAGGTCATGGGTTCCTGGAAAATCATCGAGATCTGGTTGCCGCGGATCGCGCGCATGGCTTTTTCAGAAAGCCCCAGCAGATCCTGGCCGTCAAACTCGATGCGGCCGCCGGCCACGCGTCCGGGGGCGCGCAAGAGGCGCATGATGGACAGGGACGTGACGCTCTTGCCGCAGCCGGATTCGCCGACCAGGCCCAGGGTTTCGCCGGGCATCAGGTCGAAGGAGAGCCGGTCCACGGCGACTACCGTGGTTTCGTCGCCGTCGAAACAGGTGGTGAGGTCATGCACGCGCAAGACAGGTTGGGTTTGCATGTGCGCTCCTACAGTTTCTTGGCCAGGCGGGGATCGAGCATGTCGCGCAGCCCGTCGCCCATCAGATTGACGGCCAGGACGGCCACGCCCAGGAACAGGCCTGGATACAGGATGATGTGGAAGGCCACGGCCACGAAGTTGCGGCCTTCGGCCATGATGTTGCCCCAGCTGGGGATGTGGGGCGGTATGCCCACGCCCAGGAAGCTCAATACGGCTTCGGTCAGGATGGCGGATGCCGCGATGAAGGTGGCCTGCACCATCAGCGGCGCGAACAGGTTGGGCAGGATGTGGCGCAGCAGGATCGCGGGCACGCGCGTGCCGGACGAAATCGCGGCCTCGATATAAGGCTGCTCGCGTATCGTCAGTACCAGCGCCCGCACCAGCCGCACCACGCGCGGCACTTCCGGGATGACGATGGCAATGATCACGGTGCCCAGGCCGCCCTTCAGGGTGGCCATCAGGGCGATGGCCAGCAGTACCCCGGGTATGGCCATCAGGCCGTCCATGATGCGCATGATGAAGGCGTCGATGCGGCGGAAGTAGCCCGCCGCCATGCCCAGGGCCACGCCGGCGACGGTGGAGACCACCGCCACCACGATGCCGACCACCAGCGAGACGCGGGCGCCCCAGACGGTGCGCGAATAGACGTCGCGGCCCAGCGCGTCGGTGCCGAAGAAGTGTTCGGACGAAGGCGGCTTCATGCGCGCCAGCGGATTGATGTCCTGCGGGTCGACGGTGGCCAGCCAGGGCGCGGCCAGCGCGATCGCGGCCAGGGCCAGCAGGATGGCGCCGCCGATATACAGCATGGGATGGCGGCGCAGCGCGCGCAGGATGCGGCGGTGGCGCGGCCGCCGCGCGGGCAGGGACAGGGTATCGGTAGTCATGCGTAGCCCCGGTTCAATAGCGTATGCGCGGATCGAAGAGCCGGTAGCTCAGGTCGACCAGCAGGTTGATCAGGACATAGATGCCCGAGGCCACCAGCAGCACGCCCTGGATGACGGGGTAGTCATGGCGCAGCACGGCATCGATGGTGAGGCGGCCCAGGCCGGGAATCGCGAACACGGTTTCCGTGACCACCACGCCGCCGATCAGCAGGGCCACGCCCACGCCGATGGTCGTGACGATGGGATTGGCGGCATTCTTCAGCGCATGCCACACGATGGGGCCCGCAGCCAGGCCCTTGGCGCGGGCAGTGCGGATGTAGTCCTCGGACAGGGCTTCCAGCATGGTGGCGCGCGTCATGCGCGTGAGCAGCGCCATATAGACCAGGCCCAGGGACAGACAGGGCAGCACCAGGTGGCGCAGGTAGGGCACCACGCCGTCCGCCAGCGGCTTGTAGCCCTGCACCGGCAGCCAGCCCAGCTTGATCGAAAACCCATAGACCAGGCTGTAGCCGATCAGGAACACCGGCACCGAGAACGCGCAGACCGCGCCTATCATGACCAGCCGGTCCAGCCAGCGCCCCGCGTGCCAGGCCGCCAGCACACCCAGCGGAATCGCCACGATCACCGCGAACAGCATGGTGAAGATGGCGATGGACAGCGTCGGCCCCATGCGTTGGCCGATCAGCTGCGAGACCGGCATCTGCGTCGACATGGACGTACCCAGGTCGCCGGTGGCGATGTGGCTGACCCAGATGCCGAACTGCTGCAGCAGCGGCTTGTCCAGCCCCAGGTTCTGGCGGATCTTCTCCACGTCGTCGGCGGTGGCGTTGTCGCCCGCGATCACGGCCGCGGGATCGCCCGGCGACAGATGGATCAGCAGGAACACCACGACCGCGACCACGGCCATGACAGGAATGACGGCCGCGATGCGGCGCAATATGTATTTCACGCTGGTTTCCCCCGGCTTGCGGCCGGACGCAAGCGGCGTCCGGCCCCTGCCTTACGGCTTCTCGATGTTCCACATCACCGGGATGCCGGTCTTCAGCAGCTCGGTGTGCGTGAGGCCGCGGAACGCGGACACGGGCTTGAACTCGCCCCACATGACGTAGGGCACGCTCTGGTAGGCGCGCGCCTGCATCTGCGCGGCGATGTCCTTGCGCTTGGCCGGGTCCGTTTCGCGGATCCAGCTGGTGCGCAGCGCGTCGAGCTCCTTGTCGCAGGGCCAGCCGGGCAGGCTGTTGCCGCAAGCGGCGGACATCCAGGGGTTGGTCACCGGCGTGCTGGCGTCGTAATAGCCGCCCCAGGTCAGGAACACGTTCCAGCCGCCTTGCGCCGGCGGATCCTTCTTCAGGCGGCGTCCGGCCAGCGAGGCCCAGTCCATGGATTGCAGGTCGACGTTGATGCCGGCCTTCTTCATGTTCTGCGTCAGCACCATGACGGCGGGCGCGCTCAGGTGGTCCGTGGGATACAGGATCACGACCTTCTCGCCCTTGTAGCCGGCCTCCTGCAGCAACTGCTTGGCGCGCGCCGGATCGGTCTTGGCGTAGGGCGCCGCGCCCGCGTCGCTGGCCAGGGGCGAGCCGCAGACGAAGAGGCTGGGGCAATAGTCGACGCGGTATTTCTCCGGGTAGCCCATGGCCGACAGCATTTCTTTCTGGTTCACCAGGTGGTACAGCGCCTGGCGCGCAAGCGGGTTGTCGAACGGCGGATGCAGCGAATTTAGGATGACCATGCCCTGCGTCGCGACAGACGTGTTCAGGGTGATGTCCTTATTGGTTTCCAGGACGGGCAGGAAGTCGGGCGTGGTCTGTTCGATCATGTCGACTTCGCCGTTCATCAGGGCGGCGGTGGCCGTGTTGCCGTCGGGGATGTAGACCCATTCGACCCGGTCCACCTTGACGTTCTTGCCGCCCGCCAGGCCGTCGGCCGGTTCGGCGCGCGGCACGTAGGCCGGGTTCTTCACGTACACGACCTTGTTGCCCGGCACCCATTCGTCGCGCTTGAAGAGGAAGGGACCCGAGCCGACCATTTCGGTGACCTGGGTGTTCGGGTCCGTCATGGCCAGGCGCTTGGGCATGATGAAGGGCGGCATGCCGGAAGGCTTGGACAAGGCGTCCAGCACCAGGCCGAACGGCTCCTTGAGCGTCAGGGTGAAGGTGTTGTCGCCGGTGGCGGCGAGTTCGGCGCCGGCGGCCATCATGGCTTGGCCCAGCGTGTCCTTCTTGGCCCAGCGCTGGATCGACGCCACGCAGTCCTCGGCCTTGACCGGCGTGCCGTCGTTGAACTTCAGGCCGGCACGCAAGGTGAAGGTCCAGGTCTTGCCGTCCTCGGACGTGGTCCAGCTATCCACCATCTGCGGCTTGACCTGGCCGCGGCTGTCCTGCGAGAACAGGGTGTCGAACACCATGTAGCCGTGGTTGCGCGTGATGTAGGCCGTGTTGAACAGCGGGTCCAGCGTCTTGAGGTCCGCGTGCGGCACCAGGCGCAGGGTTTTGGTCTGCGCCAGCGCGCCGGTGGCGGCTCCCATGGCCAGCAGGGCGGCTGCGCCCAGCAAACTGAAACGTCTGATCATTGTTATCCCCTTGGTTATTCCTGCGCCCATGCCGGGCGGTGATGGATCGCGCCTCAGGCCGTGAACGGCCACTTCGGCAATTTGCGCTTGGTGTAGGGCAGCGCGTTGTAGTCGGTCGTGATGGCGCCCGGCGTCTCCACGTAGATGACGTGGCGGCCGACCTTCGAATACGAGGCGTAGAAGTGCTGCGACGATTTCACGATGACGAGTTTCATGGCCTGCAGGTCCACGCCGAACTGCGTGAACAGGTCGGTGCCCATGGCCTGGGTGCGGTTGGTGGTCAGCGCGAGGGTCACGCCCTGGCTGCGCACGATGGCGGTGTCGCCCAGCAGCGCGGGCGTGCCGGCCAGTCCAGTCATGACGGCATCGCGCTTGAGAGCCAGGATTTCGCAGTCCAGGTCCAGCGGCTGGCCGGACACTGGCGCGACCTTGCCGCCGATGCGCAGCTGGATGCGCGCGCCCGCGCCGGCCTCGAAACAGAGCTGCACGGCCACCGGGTCCCAGAACGGGCCGGTTGCGACGTTGCTGATGCCGCGCGCCAGCACGCGCTCCAGGATGAAGGTGGCGTCGCTGGGCGCGCCGCCGCCGGCGTTGTCGGCGGAATCCGCCAGCACCACCGGAAAGTCGTTCAGCGCCAGCGCCTGGTCCAGCGCTTCGTCGGCGCCGGGATAAGGCGGCGCCAATTGTTCGCGAAAGCCGATGATCTCTTCGCCCAGCGCGCGTGCCAGGGCTTCGGCCTGGGCCTGGTCGCCGTCGGTGTAGACCAGCACCTTGGAACCCATGTCGGGCGTGTCTCCCCAGGGGAAGCCATGCGCGATGGATACCGACAGCACGCCTTCCTTGCCCTCCATGGCGAGCAGGCGGTCCACGAAGCCGCGCATGGGTTCGCGGCTGGTGTGCATGATGGAAATCATCTCGCAGTCGTATACGGCGCGCGTGGGTTTGATGCGGCCTTCGGCCCGGGCCACGCACAGGTCCACCAGGTCGTAGGCGCGTTCCAGGATGTCGGTGTGCGGATACTCCTTGAAGCAGACCAGGAAGTCGGCGCTTTCCACCATGTCTGCCGTCATGTGGCAATGCGGATCCAGTTCGGCGCCGATCACGGCATCGGGACCGACGATCTCGCGCGCGCGGCGCAGCAGGTCGCCTTCGCAATCGTCATAGCCGTCGGCCACCATGGCGCCGTGCAGGCCGAACAGGGCGATGTCGACCTTGCCCGCGCGGCGCAAATCGTCCAGCAGTTCGTCGCGCAGGGTTTCGTAGGCGTGGCGGGTGGTGATGCCGGCCGGCGTCGCGCCCGCGGTCAGACCCTCTATCAGGGTCCAGTCCTTGCCCTGCGCGCGCTGGCGCGCCGCCCACAGCGGTCCCGAGAACATCTGCATGCGGTCCGGATGCTGGCCCGCGGGGTAATAGCCGCGAGCCCGGTAGGCGGACAGCCCGGTCGGGATGGGAGAGAAGGTGTTCGTCTCGGTCGCCAGGGACCCGGAAAATATTTTCATGCTGCCGCTCCGCGTAAGGGTGTGCTCAGGGGGGCGCAGGCGTTGCCGCGAGCGCGAGGGAAAGGCCGCACCGCCCGGCGTCGGCCCGGCGGCGTCAAGCAATCGAACCGGCCCGCGTTGCGGGCTCAGGCTTCGGACACGGGGCCCGGCGTGTAGCCGCCGTGGGTCGCCGCCGCGCCCAGCCAGGCCTGCACTTCGATCTCCACGTCCACGCCCATGGCCAGCTTGGCCTCGACCGTCGAGCGCGAGGGGAAGTCAGAGGAAAAATGGCTGCGGTAGGCGTCGTTGAACTGTGCGAACAGTTCCAGGTCTGTCAGCCACACCGTGACGCGCACCACGTCCTTGAGCGTGGCGCCCGCCAGGGCCAGCGTTTCCTTGATGCGCTCGATGGCGGCATGGGTCTGGACGGTGATGTCGCCGCGCACGACCTGGCCGTTGGCGTCCATCGGGATCTGGCCCGACAGGAACAAAAAGCCGCCGGCCTGGGTGGCGCGGGAGAACGGCAGGGGCAGGGGGCTGGGATAACGGGCTATGGTGGTCATGATGGACTCTCGCAGGCTAGGGGGAGGTTCAGCGCAGGCGCGCGGGACGCACGGCTTCGGCATCCACGCCGTGCGCATGCAGATGGGCCGGCAGCGGCTGGCGCGTGAGCAGCGCGGCGGCCAGTTCGGAGGTCGCCGCGGCCGTCTGGATACCATAGCCGCCTTGCGCCGCCAGCCAGAAGAAGGCGGGCGCATCGGCGTCCCAGCCGACCACGAAATCGCCGTCGCGCACAAAGGAGCGCAGGCCGGCCCAGGTGTGCTTGGGGCGGCGGATGGTGAGCGAGGTCGCGGTTTCGATGCGGTAGATGCCGGTGGCCACGTCCAGTTCTTCCGGCACCACGTCGTGCGCGGCGACCGGATCGGCGTTGGCCGGAGAACCCAGCAACTGGCCGGCGTCGGGCTTGAAGTAATAGCTTTCGTCGACCCCGACCACGGCCGGCCAATGGGCAAAGTCCACATCCGGCGGACCGGAGAACGTAAAGGCGGTGCGCCGGCACGGCTGCAGGCCGACCGGCGAGGCGCCGCAGAGAGCCGCGGCGTGGTCCGCCCAGGCACCGGCGGCGTTGACCAGCGCCCGCGCCCGCAGGCTGCGGCCGTCGGCCAAGGTCAGGGTCCAGACGCCGTCCGCGTGCGCGGCCGACACGACTTCGGCTTGGTTGTGCAGCACCGCGCCCTGGCGCGTCATGCCGCGCAGGAACCCCTGATGCAGGGCATGCACGTCGATGTCGCGGGCGTCCGGTTCCTCGATGGCGCCGCAGATCTGCTCGCCGCGCAGGCAGGGCACGCGTTCGACGGCCTGGGCGGCGTCGATCAGCGTCACATTGGGCGATTGGCTGCGGAAATCGTCGTAGACCTCGTGCAGCAGGTCCTGCTGCTCGGGCGTGGCGATGTACAGCACGCCGCGCGGGCTGAGCAGCGGATGCTCGCTGAAGCCCTGCGGCGGATTTTCGTAGAAGGCGCGGCTGGCGCGGGTGAGCGCCTTGATCTGGGCCGTGCCGTAGGTTTCCATGAACATGGCCGCGGACCGGCCGGTGGAGTGGTAGCCCGGCTGGGCCTCGCGTTCCAACACGGCGACCGAGGCCGTGGCGCTCAGGCGGTAGGCCACGGAAGCGCCGGCGATGCCGGCGCCGATCACGGCGTAATCGTATAGGGGTTCTGCTGTCATTTTGTCGGAAGCGAGAATTCTCTTATTTGATAATTCTCGAATACGATAGTTTTTTGACGGCAGACAAGTAATAGGGGAAAGCCCCGATAGAGGAGCTCAGGGGGTCAGGTCAAGCGCGTGCCGTTGGGAACCTGGTCGTCCGGCACCGCCAGCACGATGCCGCCGGCTTCGTCCGCGAAACCCAGCACCAGCACCTCGGATCTCATTGGCCCGATCTGGCGCGGCGGGAAATTCACCACCGCCATGACCCGCTTGCCGGCCAGTTCTTCCAACGTATAGCGCGCCGTGATCTGCGCCGAACTTTTCCGGATGCCCACGCCCGCGCCGAAATCTATCGTCAGTTTGTAGGCGGGCTTGCGCGCCTCGGGAAAGGCCTGCGCCGATTGGATCGTGCCGATGCGGATGTCGACCTTGAGGAAGTCGTCAAAGCCGATGTCCGCGGCGGCTGGGATGTTCGGGTCCTGGATGTAGTGCACGCTGAGTCCTTTATTTGGGCTGTCTCTTGTCTGGCACCGAGCCGATTTGGTTCATGAACAGAACAGTTTGTTCTGCTTGATAGGGTGTTTTTTTGGCTCTGGTACGTATTCGGAACAATCGTGGGTCGTTAGAATTCCTCAAGCATTTTCCCCTATCTACTCGTCGGAAGGCCATATCGCCATGAGCAACGCATATCTGGACGCCCTCAAGCAGCGTCGCACGCAGTATTCGCTGGGCCGCAACCTGTCGATCTCCAAGGAGGAACTGACCTCCCTGATCCAGGACGCAATCAAGCACAGCCCCTCGTCGTTCAATTCGCAAAGCTCGCGCGCCGTGATCCTGTTCGGCGCCGAGAGCGAAAAGCTCTGGAACATCGCCATCGACGAAGTGCGCAAGGTCGCGCCGGCCGAGAGCTTCGCCCAGACCGAAGCCAAGCTCAAGAGCTTCGCCGCGGGCGTGGGTACCGTGCTGTTCTACGAAGACCAGGGCGTGGTGCAGGGCCTGCAGGAAAAATTCGCGTTGTACGCGGACAACTTCCCGGTCTGGTCCGAGCAGGCGGGCGGCATGGCCCAACTGTCGGTCTGGAGCACCCTGGCCAACGCCGGCGTGGGCGCCAGCCTGCAGCACTACAACCCGCTGATCGATGCCCCGGTCGCGCGTGAATGGAACGTTCCGGCCTACTGGAAGCTGCGCGCGCAGATGCCGTTCGGCTCCAACGAAAACGGCTTCGGCGAAAAGGCGTTCATGGACGACGCCGAGCGTTTCCGCGTAGCCGGCTGAGGTGTTGGCGCGCCTTCAACGGCGCCCAAATGAAAAGCC
>NZ_JCBAMT010000051.1:0-47992 GCF_059760445.1 Achromobacter sp. D7-1
GCGCAGGCCTCGAGACGAGGCAGCGCGGCGCGCTCTTTCCCCCTCCCTCTCCGCGTTTTCCCTAGCGCCGCGCTTGCCATTGCGCATTGACAGTGCGCGAAGCCCCTACCGATAATCGGCCCCTTGCCGTCGTGCCCGGCGCCAAAACCCCCTGAGCCCCTTCCAGGCGACGCCGCCCGCGCGGCTGGCGCAGGCCGGTTTACACGCAGGCGCGATCCGGTTCGTTTCCCATCCGGAGTTGTCACCATGAAGTTGCGCACTACCCTGGCCCTTGCGGCCGCCGCCATCCCCTTGGCCGCCGCCCAAGCCCAGACGCTGAAGATCGGCCTGTCGGCCGAACCCACCTCGGCGGATCCCCACTATCACAAGATGACGCAGAACGACGCGTTCTCCGCGCACGTCTACAGTTCGCTGGTGGGCCGTAGCGCCGACATGAAGCTGGTGCCCGCCCTGGCCACCTCCTGGAAGACGCTGGACGACCAGACCTGGGAATTCAAGCTGCGCGACGACGTCAAGTTCTCCAACGGCAAGCCGTTCACGTCCGAAGACGTGCTGTTCACCATCTGCCGCACGCTGAACAACGAAACCAACGTGTCGCAGTCCTACATGGACATGACCAAGCGCATCACCGACGTGCAGACGCCGGACGCGCACACCGTCATCATCAAGACCGGCGAGCCCTTCCCCCTGATGCCCGCCGAACTGGCGCGTTCGCTGCCCATCGTCTGGAACGGCATCGTCGAGCACGGCAAGCTCACGTTCGACCCCAAGAAGGGTTGCGGCGTGACCGGCGCCTGGCCCACGGTGGCCGACTTCAACAACGGCAAGGATGCCATCGGCACCGGCCCGTACACCCTGAAGTCCTACGTCAAGGGCACCGGCATCGAGCTGGTCCGCAATGAGAACTACTGGGGTCCCAAGCCCTACTGGAAGGAAGTGAAGTTCGTGCCGGTGCCGTCCGCCGGCCCGCGCCTGACCGGCCTGCTGTCCGGCGACTTCGACATGATCGAAAACCCGGCCGCCCGCGACCTGCCGCGCCTGAAGGACAACCCCAAGTTCGGTTTCGTCGCCACCCCGTCGACCCGCCTGGTGTTCTTCCAGCCGGACGTGGGCCGCAACCCCAGCCCCTTCGTCAAGAGCGCCGACGGCAAGAACCCGCTGCAGGACCTGCGCGTGCGCAAGGCCATTTCCATGGCCATCGACCGCAAGACCATCACCGCCCGCATCATGGACGGCATGGCGACCCCGGCCTTCCAGTACATGCCCGACGGCATGTTCGGCGCCCTGCCCAAGGCCCCGGAAATCAAGTACGACCCGGAAGGCGCCAAGAAGCTGCTGGCCGAAGCCGGCTACCCGAACGGCTTTGAACTGACGCTGTCGTCCACCAACGACCGCTACGTCAACGACGGCCAGGTGGCGCAAGCCGTGGCCCAGTACCTGGCCCGCGTCGGCATCAAGACCAATGTGGACGCCATGACGGCCTCCATCTACTTCCCTAAGCGCGCCAAGCGCGAGTTCAGCTTCTCGATGGGTGGCTGGCCGGCGGAAACGGGTGAAGCCTCGGCGCTGTTCCAGCTGTGGGTGGCTTCCCTGGATTCCCCCAACAGCCTGGGTACCAGCAACTACGGCGGCTTCAGCAACGCCGACTTCGACAAGGTCTACAAGCAGGCCATCGTGACCGTCGACGCGCCCAAGCGCGAGAAGCTGCTGCAGGAATCCACCCAGATCGCGCTGGACAACGTGCCGCTGATCCCGCTGCACTTCGAAAGCAGCATCTGGGCCTTCCGCAAGGGCATCACCTACGAAGGCCGCCGCGACCAGTACACGCTGGCCACCTCGGTCACGCCCGAAAAGCAATAATCAGGTTCGCCTGAATGAACAAACGGCTGCCTTAGGGCAGCCGTTTTTTTTGCCCGACCGATCCAAGGCAAGAGCCTCTTGGGAGGCAGCAAGCACGCATGGCGTCCGCGGCCTGAGGGTCTTTTCGTTCTTGCCAGGCTATGCCGCCGGCCTGCCCTGCAGCGCATCGTCCAGTTCCCGCGCCAGCAGTTCAACGAAGGCTTCCGCCGCGGGCGGCAGCACCCGCCCGGGCATGACCTGGATCTGCAGGGTGCGCGATTGCAGCTCGGCATTGGAAATCGGCACGGCGACCAGTTCGTCGCGCCGCAGGCTCCAGGCCACCGAGATGTAGCCGCTGAGCATGATGGCGTCCGACCCGAAGACAAAGCCATGCAGCGGCGAGGAATCATTGCAGGTCAGCGCCGGCTCCAGCTGCACCGATTCCAGCGCGCAGCCCATTTCGAAGAGCTGCCGCGTGGTGGTGCCCGGCCCGGTCAAGGCCAGCGGATACTGGCTGAGATCCTGCAGGCTGACGCTGGCGCGGCCCGCCAGCGGATGGTCGGCCGCCATCACCGCATGCACCGGCGCGCGGCGCGAATAGCGCGGGCTGACCCCGCCGATGCGCTCGGCGATGAAGACCATGCCCAGTTCCACGCTGCCTTCGGCCACGCGGCGGCTGACTTCGGCCGGCGACCCCACATAGAGGTCGAAGCGGATGTTGGGCCAATCGCGCCGGAAGCGCGCCATCACCGAGGGCAGGAAGATCCGCGCCACGCCTTCGACGGACGCCACCCGGATCTCGTTGCGCGCGGTGCCCTTGATGGCCGCGATCTCCTGCAGCACGGAATCGGCTTCCAGCATGGTGCGGCGGGCATGCGCCAGCAGCAGCTGGCCCGCTTCGCTCAGCACCATGCCGCGCGCGGCGCGCTCGAACAGCGGCGCCCCCGCCTCCTCCTCCAGCTTGGCGATCTGCCGGCTGATGGCCGACACCGCCACATGCAGGCGCTCGGACGCGCCGCTCAAGCTGCCCGCCTGGGCAACTTCCAGAAAGTACTTCAGGGCAATGCCGTGCATGCCAGCCCCTCGCGGTTCTCAATGAATGGGAATGGGGAACAAGCTTTGCCTTTTCTGCAAAGCTCAAGATAAATATTCTAATTGTAGAGAAAGCAGCCAAGCTCCTAGAATTCGCCCAATACTCGAAGGCGGCGTGCGTCTGATGCGCCCCATATATAAGGGAAAACCCGTGCTAGCAGCCCATTTCAGCGCCCTTCGCGCCGCGGCGCCCGCTCATTCCGGCCGCTAGCCGCCCCCCCAGCGCCATCGCCTATACAATCCCGTCGCTTCATCGGAGTTCCCATGCCTACGTCCGCCCCCGCGTCCATTCCGCGCCCATTTCTACTTGCCTGTCCGAACTTGTCGGCGGAGCGGGCCGGCAATACGGACACCCCGGGGGTCTGGCATTTCGATTCGGGCGTGCCGGGCAAGCATGTCATGCTGAGCGCGCTGATCCACGGCAATGAACTTTGCGGCGCCTGGGCTTTGAAGGACGCGCTGGCGGCGGGCCTGCGGCCGCGCCGGGGCGCGCTGACGCTGGCCTTCTGCAATCTGGCCGCGTTCGACCGCTTCGACCCAGCCAATTACGCGCCCGCGCGCTTCGTCGACGAAGACATGAACCGCGTCTGGAGCGACGATAAGCTCGCCGTGCCCATCAGCCAGGAGCGACGCCGCGCCGCCGAGCTGCGGCCCTGGGTCGAGCAGGCCGACTGGCTGCTGGACTTCCATTCGATGAGCAATTCCGACGTGCCGCTGCAGCTGACCGGCATGGAGCAGCGCAATATCGACCTGGCGCTGGCACTGGGCAATCCCGCCACCATCATCGCCGATGCCGGCCACGCCGCGGGCGTGCGCATGCGCGATTACGGCCGCTTTGGCGAAGCCGGCGACAACGGCACCCGTTCCCTGCTGATCGAATGCGGCTTCCATGGCGCCCCCGAGGCGCGCGGCGTGGCCGTCGACCAGATGGCCCGCTTCCTGCTGGAAGCGGGCGCCGTGGACCGCGGCGATCTGCCGGCGGACTGGTTCGCCCCTGCGGCGTCAGCACAGCGCGCACTGCGCGTGACGCATGCGGTCGCCGCCAAGAGCGCCGATTTCCGCTTCGCCCAACCCTGGAAGGGCCTGGAAACGCTGGCCGCGGCCGGCACCCTGATCGGCTGGTCGGAAGGCGAGCCCGTCGTCACGCCCTATGACGATTGCGTGCTGATCATGCCGTCCACGGCCAATCTGCGGCCCGGCGTGACCGTCGTCCGGCTGGCGCAGCCCATCGCCTGAAGACTCGCGGCGGCCCGCCAAGGACGCCACCCAGCACCACAAGACCAATACAACAAAGGGACAAAATCCATGTCTGCCCAGACGCTCACCCGCAGCATGCTCACGGCCTTCGCCATGGCCGCCTGTACCACCGCGGCCATCGCGCAGGATGCCGCCGGCACCCTGAGGATCGGCCTGTCGTCCGAGCCGACGTCGATGGATCCCCACTACCACCAGGCCACGCCGAACGACGCGATGACCTCGCACATGTTCGAGACGCTGGTGGGGCAGGACGCGAAGATGAACCTGATCCCGCGCCTGGCCACGGCCTGGAAGCCGGTGGACGACACGACCTGGGAATTCACGCTGCGCGACGGCGTCAAGTTCTCCAACGGCCAGCCTTTCACGGCGCAGGACGTGCTGTTCACGTTCTGCCGCGTGGTCAACAACGAGCAGTCCATCAGCAGCTCGTACCCGGCCATCGTGCAGAAGTTCGCCGACGTGCAGGTGCGCGACGGCAACACCCTGGTGATCAAGACGCGCCAGCCCTATCCGCTGCTGCCCAACGACCTGACCCGCATGGGCATGCTGTGGAACGGCATCGCCGAGCACGGCCCGATCAGCTTCGACCTGAAGAACAAGTGCGGCGTCACCGGCGCCTGGCCCACCGTGGCCGACTTCAATACCGGCCGCTCGGTGATCGGCACTGGCGCTTACACCCTGAAGAGCTACGTCAAGGGCACCGCCATCGAACTGACGCGCAATGACGCCTACTGGGGCGCCAAGCCGGCCTGGAAGGACGTGAAGCTGGTGCCGGTGCCGGCCGCCGGCCCGCGCCTGACCGGCCTCCTGGCCGGCGACTTCGACCTGATCGAGAATCCCGCCGCGCGCGACGTGAAGCGCATCTCGGAAACGCCGGGCTTCGGCCACGTCATCACGCCCTCGGTGCGCGTGGTGTACTTCCAGCCCGACGTGGCGCGCAGCCCCAGCCCCGGCGTCAAGGCGGCGGACGGCAAGAACCCGCTGCAGGACGCACGCGTGCGCCGCGCCATGTCGCTGGCCATCGACCGCAAGACCATCGCCGCCCGCATCATGGACGGCGCGGCCACCCCGGCCAACCAGTTCCTGCCGGACGGCATGTTCGGCACCCTGCCCAACCCGCCCGAACTCAAGTACGATCCGGCCGCCGCCAAGAAGCTGCTGGCCGAGGCCGGCTACCCGGACGGCTTCGAGCTGGTGGTCTCGTCCACCAACGACCGCTACATCAACGACGCGCAGATCTCGCAGGCGGTGGCGCAATACCTGTCGCGCGTGGGCATCAAGACCACGGTCGACACCATGACGCGCTCGGTCTACTTCCCCAAGCGCGCCAAGCGCGAGTTCAGCTTCGCCATGGGCGGCTGGTCGTCGGAAACCGGCGAGGCCTCGTCGTTCCTGCAATACTGGGTCAGCGCGTTCGACAAGGAACACGGCCTGGGCACCAGCAACTACGGCGGCTATGACAACCCTGAGTTCGACCGCGTGTTCAAGCGCGCGCTGGTCACCGTGGACCCGGCCACGCGCGAAAAACTGCTGCAGGAATCGCTGACGCTGGCGTTGGCCGACCTGCCCAGCATTCCCCTGCATTTCGAAAGCAGCATCTGGGCGTTCCGCAAGGGACTGACCTACGAAGGCCGCGCCGACCAGTACACCCTGGCCATGTCGGCCAAGCCCGCCAAGTAAGCCCCTACGCGGCGCCCGCAACCCCTGAGCCCACCAAGGAAATCATCTCGTGGCCTTGTTCATCCTACGCAGACTGATACAGAGTCTGTTCGTGCTGCTGGCCGTATCGGTCGTGGTCTTCTTCGCGGTCTATGCCGTGGGCGATCCGATCGAACTGCTGGTCAGCCCCGAAGCCAGCCAGGCCGCGCGCGAGGCGATGATCGCCCGCCTGGGCCTGGACCTGCCGGTATGGCAGCAATACACAGGATTCCTGTGGCGCGCGCTGCACGGCGACCTGGGCACCTCCTTCGTGCACGGCATCCCAGCCATCGAACTGATCGTGCAGCGCATCCCCGCGACGTTCGAACTGGTGGTCGTGGCCATCATGCTGACCTGTGTGTTCGGCATTCCGCTGGGGCTGATCGCGGGCCTGTACCGCGACCAGCCGCTGGGCCGCGGCATCATGGCGTCCTCGGTGCTGGGCTTTTCGCTGCCGAACTTCTGGCAGGGCATGATGCTGATCCTGCTGTTCGCGGTATGGCTGGGCTGGCTGCCCGCAACCGGCCGCGGCGATACGGTCACGGTGTTGGGCGTGCCCCTGTCGATCCTCACGGCTGACGGCTGGTCGCACCTGATCATGCCGGCCATCAACCTGGCGCTGGCCAACATCGCCCTGGTGCTGCGCCTGACCGCCTCCGGCGTGGTCGAAGCCCGCAGCCAGGACTACGTGAAGTTCGCGCGCGCCAAGGGCGTCAAGCCCGGCCGCATCGTGCGCCGCCACATTCTGCGCAACATCCTGATCCCCGTGGTCACCGTGATCGGCATGGAATTTGGCACCCTCATTGCCTACTCCACCATCACCGAAACCGTGTTCGCCTGGCCCGGCATGGGCAAGCTGCTGATCGACAGCGTCTACCAGCTGGACCGCCCGGTGGTGGTGGCCTACGTGATGCTGGTCACCCTGATCTTCGTGATCATCAACCTGGTTGTGGACATCCTGTACGCCACGCTCGACCCGCGCGTGCAGCTCGTGACTCCCGCTCAATAATCCGCCATGGCTCAAACTCCCAATTCCGGCCGCACCCGCACCGTCCAGCCCCTGGCTGAGACGCCGCAGCGCGCCTCCATCCTGAAGAAACTGCACGCGCGCCCGACGCTGCGCGGCTCCGTGATCGCACTGGCCATCCTGATCGTGCTGGTGGTCTTCGCGCCCTACTTCGCGCCGCAGAACCCTTACGACCTCGCCAACCTTTCGCTGATGGACGGCCGCCTGGCGCCGCGCCAGGCGCTGATGGACGGCAGCATCGCCTGGCTGGGCACCGACGACCAGGGCCGCGACATGCTCAGCGCCATCCTGTATGGCCTGCGCATCAGCCTGATGGTGGGCTTGTCCGCCGTGGTGCTGGCCACCGCCGTGGGCGGCGCCATCGGCCTGGTGGCCGCCTATGTCGGCGGTGTGGTCGACACGGTGCTGATGCGCATCGTCGACTTCATCCTGGGCTTTCCGACCATCCTGGTAGCGCTGGTGCTGCTGGTGGTGCTGGGGCGCGGGGTCGACAAGGTGATCCTGGCTTTGGTGCTGGTGCAGTGGGGACACTATGCGCGCATCATGCGCAGCCGCGCCCTGCAGGAACGCCGCAAGGAATACGTCGAAGCCGCCGCCAACCTGGGCTACCCGGCCTGGCGCATCATGCTGTTCCATCTGCTGCCCAACTGCCTGGGCCCCGTCATGGTGTTCGCCACCATCCAGATCGCGACCGCAATCGCCCTGGAAGCCACGCTGTCGTTCCTGGGTGTGGGCGTGCCCATTACCGAACCCTCGCTGGGCCTGCTGATTTCCAACGGCTTCCAGTACCTGCTGTCGGGCGACTACTGGATCAGCCTGTTCCCGGGCATCGCACTGTTGGTGCTGATCCTCTCTATTAATATCGTGGGCGACCGCCTGCGCGAAAGCCTGGACCCGCGACGAGCATGAGCGAAATACTCTTAGACGTGCGCGGCCTGCGCACCGCATTCCATACCGAAGCCGGCGCCTGGCTGGCGGTCGACGGCGTCGACCTGACCGTACGCCGCGGCGAGATCGTCGGCTTGGTCGGCGAATCGGGCTCCGGCAAATCCGTCACCGGCTTCTCGCTGCTGGGCCTGATCGATCCGCCCGGAGAAGTGGTGGACGGCGAAGTGAAGTTCAAGGGCACGGACCTGCGCAAGCTGAGCGAAGAGCAGATGCGCCAGCTGCGCGGCAACCGCATCGCCATGATCTTCCAGGATCCCCTGATGACGCTCAATCCGGTGCTGCGCATCGGCGAGCAGATGATGGAAGCCATCCTGACCCACGAAGACGTGCCGCGCGCCGAAGCCGAAGAGCGCTGCCGCGAGGCGCTGGCCATGGTCGGCATTCCTTCGCCCGAAAAGCGCCTGAAGAGCTACCCGCACGAATTCTCGGGCGGCATGCGCCAGCGCGTGGCGATCGCGATCGCCATGCTGAACAAGCCCGACCTGATCATCTGCGACGAGCCGACCACGGCGCTGGACGTCACCATCCAGGGCCAGATCCTCTATCGCATGCAGGAGATCTGCCGCGAGCACAACACGGCGCTCATCTGGATCACCCACGACCTGGGCGTGGTGGCCGAACTGGCCGACCGCGTGGCCGTGATGTACGCCGGCCGCATCGTCGAAAGCGGTCCCGTCGAGCAAGTGCTGGACGCGCCCCGCCACCCCTACACCAAGGGCTTGCTGGATTCCATGCCCGGCGCCACCCAACCCGGCGCGCGCCTGCACCAGATCAACGGCATGGCGCCCAGCCTGGCCGGCCGCCCCTCGGGCTGTCCGTTCCGCCCGCGCTGTACCAGCGCGGTCACGCGCTGCACCGAGCAAGCCCCCACCGTCACCACCGAAGGCGCGCGCAACTACCGCTGCTACGTGCCGATTACCCGCGAGGCCCAGCCGGTATGAGCCAAGCCGATACTCCCGTCATCGAGCTCAAGAACGTCCACAAGCGCTTCGAGCAGCGGCCCGACCTGGCCCAGCGCATCCTGGCCCTGACCGGCCGTCCCATCGACCGCCGCACCGTGTATGCGGTCAACGGCGTGGACCTGTCCATCAAGCGCGGCGAAGTCGTCGGCCTGGTCGGCGAGTCCGGCTGCGGCAAGTCGACGCTGGGCCGCGTCGTCGCCGGCCTGCACGGCCAGACCGAAGGCCAGCTGCTGTACCAGGGCCAGGAAGCCCGCCGCCTGCGCGGCGCCGACAAGCTGGCCTATACGCTGGGCGTGCAGATGATTTTCCAGGATCCGCAAGCCTCGCTGAACCCGCGCCAGCGCCTGCGCCAGATCCTGGGCGAATCGCTCAAGGTCCACAAGCTGGCGCCCGCCGCGCAGATTCCCGCGCGCATCGACCAGGCGCTCAAGGAAGTCGGCCTGGACCCTGAATACCGCGACCGCTTCCCGCACCAGATCTCGGGCGGCCAGCGCCAGCGCATCGGCATCGCCCGCGCGCTGATGGTGGCGCCGAAATTCCTGGTCTGCGACGAGCCCGTGGCCGCGCTGGACGTGTCGATCCAGGCGCAGGTGATCAACCTGTTCATGGATCTGCGCGAACAGCACGGCTTCACCTACCTGTTCATCAGCCACGACCTGGGCGTGGTCAAGCACATCTCGGACCGCGTGGCGATCATGTACCTGGGCAAGATCGTGGAAATCTCCACGTCGGCCGAGATCTTCGCGCGCGCCAATCACCCCTACACCCAGGCCCTGATGGCCGAAGTGCCGGACGTGGGCCGCCGCGGCCGCAAGTTCACGCCGATCAAAGGCGAGATCCCGTCGCCGCTGAATCCGCCGCCGGGCTGTACCTTCAATCCCCGCTGCCCCCACGCCATGCCGCGCTGCCGCGAGCAGGCGCCGGTCCTGAAAGAAATCTCCGCGGGCCACTGGTCGGCCTGCCACCTGAATGAGGCGAACGCCTGATGAAACCCTCCGAGATGTCCAACGTCGACCGCATCGCCATCGAGCTCGGTCATGCCGGCCGCAACGCCATCCTGTATGTGGACGAGGACCGCAATTCCGACCGTCCCTTCAAGCTGCAGACCTACCGCCCCTACGGCTACACGCCGGACCGCCCGGTGGTCATCGTGCAGCACGGCGTGCTGCGCAACGGCGACGAGTACCGCGATTTCTGGGTCGAAGCGGCCGACAAGCACAAGCTGCTGATCGTGGCGCTGACCTTCTCCAACGAGATCTGGCCCGGCGTGGAAAGCTACAACAACGGCCGCGTGTTCTCGGCCGGCGGCAATCCGCGCCACATCGACGGCTGGACCTACGCGCTGGTGGGCAACGTGATCAAGGACCTGATCGCCGGTGAAATCACCGACGGCCAGAACATCTACCTGTTCGGCCACTCCGCGGGCGGCCAGTTCGTCCACCGCCTGATGAGCAGCCAGTCGCACGCGCCCTTCAAGGCCGTGGCCGCCGGCAACCCGGGCTGGTACACGCTGCCGACCTTCGACCATCCCTTCCCCGAAGGCATGGACGGAGTCGGCCTGACCGAAGAGCACCTGGTCAAGCTGCTGGCCTATCCCATGACCATCCTGGCCGGCGACCAGGACATCGCCACCGACGACCCCAACCTGCCGTCCGAGCCCGCCGCCATGCGCCAAGGCCCGCACCGCTTTGCGCGCGCGCAGAACTACTTCGAGTTCGGCCGCAAGGAAGCCGAGCGCCGCGGCGTGCCGTTCGGCTGGACGCTGCAAGTCGTGCCCGGCATCGGCCATGACGGCCGCGCCATGTCGGCCGTGTGCGCCAGCCTCTGGTTCGACGGCAAGATGCCCGACGACGCCGAGCTGGCCCGCCTGGCCGGCCAGCAGGTCGCCTGAACGCTCCCATTTTTTTCGTTGCAGATATCCGTTACCGCCATGTCCAACACCCAGAGCACTGAACAGATCGTCGCCGGCATCAAGAGCTGGCTGCAATGCGAATCGCCTTCCAACTTTCCCGAAGGCATTGCCGCCATGGCGCGCATCATCGCCGACTACGCCGCCGCCGCCGGCCTGACGGTCGAGCTGTCGTCGCTGGGCCCGACCACGGGTCCGCTGCTGTACGCGACCAACCGCGCCCCCGGCGACACGCGCCCCGGCATCCTGATCCTGGCGCACATGGACACGGTGCATCCGGTAGGCACGTTGCTCGAAAACCCCGTACGCATCGAAGGCGACCGTCTCTACGGCCCGGGCGGCTATGACATGAAGGCCGGCATCTACCTGGCGCTGTCAGCCCTGTCCGGCCTGGCGCGCCCCGGCGCGACCCAGCTGCCGGTGGACTTCCTGGTGGTGCCCGACGAAGAAACCGGCAGCCACGCCTCGCGTACGCACATCGAACGCTTCGCCGCCAACGCCAAGTACGCGCTGGTCTGCGAACCGGCTCGCCCCAATGGCGGCAAGTGCGTCACGGCCCGCAAGGGCACCGGCATGCTGAACCTGAACGTCAAGGGCCGCCCGGCCCACGCCGGCATGCAGCATGAGAAGGGCCGCAGCGCCATCCGCGAAATGGCCCACCAGGTGCTGGCGCTGGAAGCCATGACCGACTACGAGCGCGGCATCACCGTCAGCGTCGGCACCATCGCCGGCGGCACCGTGACCAACACCGTGCCGGCGCTGTGCCGCTGCGTGGTCGACTTCCGCGTGCCCGACATGGGCGCCGCCGAAGACGTGCTGCGCCGCATGCGCGAGCTGTGCGCCGTGGGTCCGGACGTCGAACTGGACATCGACGTGGAACTGAACCGCCCGCCCATGGTGAAGACCGAAGCCGCCGCCGACCTGCTGGCTCTGGTGCAGGGCTACGCCGAACGCGCCGGCTTCCTGCTGGAAGACGCGCCCATGACGGGCGGCGGCAGCGACGCCAACTTCACGTCCGCCATGGGCATCCCCACGCTGGACGGCCTGGGCGCCGATGGCGACGGCGCGCACACCTTGAACGAGCACATCCTGATTTCGACGCTGGAACAGCGCATGAAATTCTGGGAACTGCTGCTGAAAGAACTGGCGTAAGCAGCCCTTGCCGCCACCGATAGCCGTCCGCCGGCAGTTGCTGGCGCGGGCGTTCGCCGCGCATGCCGTGTTTGCGGCGGGCGCGGCGCACGCGCACGCCGGACAGACCCGCGACTTGCTGGCCGACCGGCCGGCCAGTCCCGCGCCGGCCCAGCCGGGCTGGCTCGTCGCCGTCGACAATTGGCAGATGCTGGAGGGCGGCGCCAATGTGGCCCGCATCAAGCAGCGCACCACCGGCGTGTACGGCGGCGGCGAGTTCGAAGCGGGCGCCGGCTGGCGGCTGGGCGGCGCGCTGGGCGCCACCCGCAGCCGAGTCAACATCGACGCAGCCGACGCCCGGCTGGACGTCTACAGCTATACCGCGGGGGCCTACGGCAAGAAGTCGTTCAGCGCCGGCCCCGGCAAGCTGAACCTGCTGGCGGCCGCTTCCTACTCCTGGCACGACATCGACACCCGCCGGCATTTCGAGATGCCCGGGATTCCCCGCCAGACACTGACCGCCGACTTCAGCGCCTACACCGCACAGGTCTTCTCGGAACTCGGCTACGAGCTGGCGCTGTCGCCAGGCGCCACCCTTGAGCCATTCGCAGGCGTGGCCGTGCGCAACGTGCGCACCCGCAGCTTCAGCGAGTCGGGCGGTTCCACCGCGCTCTCGGCCGACGCGGGACGCATCCGGCAAACCACGACCACACTGGGCCTGCGCGGCCAGACCGGCTTCGCGCTCGGCCCCACCATGGGTCGGCTGCATGCGACGCTGGGCTGGCGCCGGGCCTTCGGCGACGTGCAGCCGGAAACGACCCTGGTCCTGGACGGCGGCAGCGTGCTGACCGTGGCCGGCGCGCCCATCGCCCAGTCCGCGGCGCTGGCGGGCCTGGGCCTGGAAGTCGCCGTGTCGCGCTCGGCCGTCATCGGCCTGGCCTACGGCGGCCAGTATGGCGGCGGCAACCGCGAACACACGGGCTCGCTGAGCTTGCGCTGGGCCTTCGGCAGTCTCTGAAAACTGCGGCCCGGCGCCCCCGCCATCCGTCCCTTTCGTCTTAGAATTACGCACTCAGACCGCGCATTTTCTCTTTCATCATGGCCGATTCCCCCACGCCCCTCAGCGCCATCGCCTATGGCGTCGCCACGCTGGCCGCCGACGGCGCCATCCTGGACACCTGGTATCCGCGCCCCTCGCTGGCCGACAACTCGCCGGCCACCGGCACCCGCCACCTGTCGCCCGAGGAAGCCCGCGCCGCGCTGGGCGAACACGTGCCCACCGCCCTGATCCGCGACACCCGCCGCAAGGTGGACATCGTCGCGGTACGCACCGCGATCGCGTCGCTCGACGAACCGCCGGTCGACGCGCACGACGCCTACCTGCGCCTGCACCTGCTCAGCCACCGGCTGATCCGTCCGCACGACACCAATCTCGATGGCCTGTTCAATGTGCTGGCCAACGTCGCCTGGACCTCGGCCGGGCCCTGCGCGGTAGACCAGGTGGACTCGCTGCGCTGGCACTTGCGCGCATCGGGGCAGATCCTGGAGATCCGCGGCGTGGACAAGATCCCCCGCATGACCGATTACGTGATGCCCGCCGGCGTGCGCATCGCCGACACCGCGCGCGTGCGGCTGGGCGCGCATCTGTCGCCCGGCACCACGGTGCTGCATGAAGGTTTCTGCAATTTCAACGCCGGCACGCTGGGCGCGTCCATGGTCGAAGGCCGCATCAGCGCGGGCGTCATCGTCGATGACGGCAGCGATATCGGTGGCGGCGCGTCCATCATGGGCACCATGTCAGGCGGCGGCAAGCAGGTGGTGTCCATCGGCAAGCGCTGCCTGCTGGGCGCCAACTCGGGCATAGGCATTTCGCTGGGCGACGACTGCGTGGTGGAGGCCGGCTGCTACATCACCGCCGGCACGCGCGTGCTGACCCCCGAAGGCGCAGTGGTCAAGGCCACTTCGCTGGCGGGCCAGCAAGGCCTGCTGTTCCGCCGCAACTCGCAGACCGGCGCCGTGGAGTGCCTGGTGCGCACCGCCGCCTGGGGCACCCTGAACCCCGATCTGCACACGGGGCATTGACCGGGCGCCGCGCAAGCGGCCCTGCTCAGGCGTATTCCGCCGTCCGGCCCAATTGGTCGTAGACCAAGTTCACGAACAGGTCCGAACTCAGCACGTCTGCGGCCAGGCACGAAAACACGGTCTCGCCGTTTTCGTCCTGCAGGCTGATCGTCTCGGTCCATTGGTTCAGGTCGATGCGCTTGAGCGATTCGTACGGCCATGTAGCGCCGCCGATATGCAGGCCCTCGGCCGACAAAGCCAGCTCCTGCGTCTGCAGGTCCGGGAAATTGCCGCTCTGGACGTAGCGGAACGCGACTCGCGCGCCGTCCGCGATCTTCTCTTCCAGCACGGGCAGGCGCTGCGCCACGTAGCGCGCGCGGAATGCGTCCATCAGCTTGTTGAATTCACCGACCTCGGCGGGCACCAGAGTCCAAGGCTGCGCCGAACCGGTGCGGTAGGCAAAATGATTGATCGGGCCAGGGCCGTCGTCCGGCCCGGAGGCGAACAGGAACAGGTCCTGGATGTCCGCGAAGGCGGTGTAGATGCGCACGTCGCCTTGCCGGCAGACAACGCCGTGCTCGTGCAGTTCAAAACAATCCGGGGTGCTCCCCGTGTGGTTAAACACCGCCAGCGCGACAGAGGCTTGCGGGGTTTTGCTATCGGTCATGCAACTTCCTTATTGGAATTAGGGTGCTTTCGCGGCCCAGGACGTCGCAAAGTCATGCGATCCGTATTCTCCCTTATATAGGAGATACGTGCTTGATGACCCCGTTTTCCAGGTATTCCGGCCTGCCCGGCTGTAGTCACGCCCCCGGCGGCACCGGCGCGAACCGATAGTGCGCCACCGTGCCGCCGCCCGCGATGATGGCGGTGGATTCGGGCACTTCCTCCCAGGCGCCGGGCATTTCGGTCAAGGGTTCCGACAACAGCAGGAAGGCGTCATCGTCCAGCGCCGCGATCTGCGGGTTGTCGGGATACAGCTGGCGCAAATGGCGCACGCAGGTGTTGTGGAACAGCGTGCGCGAGTCCGCCTCGCTGGAATAGCGCACCGCGATCAGGCGCTGGCCGTCCAGCGCGCAGACCGTCATGTTGATGGGCTGCGCCACGCCATGCCGCCTGCCGGTCTCTTCCACCGCGCCCACCATGCGGGCCAGCGCCGTCAGCGGATCTTCGTCCAGGCCGAAGCTGAGCGCCAGCAGGAACATCACCTCGGAATCCGTCGACCCTTCCAGCGAGCCGAAGTACGCAGGCGCGATCATCAGCATCAGGTCGCGCCGGAGCAGCGGATAGTCGCGGATGACGCCGTTGTGGACGAACAGCCATTGGCCGTGACGGAACGGATGGCAGTTGGTTTCCTGGGCGGGCGTGTCGGTGGCGGCGCGGATATGCGCCACGAACAGCGGCGCGTGGATCGCGCGCGCCGCTTCTCGCAGATTGCGGTCGTTCCAGGCCGGATGGACGCTGCGGTAGCGGAATGGCGGCTCCAGCGGTTGGCCTTCGCGCTGGCGGCTGTACCAGCCCAGGCCGAAGCCATCGCCATTGGTAGTGGTGGCGCCCAGACGCGAGTGCAGGCTCTGGTCGATCAGAGAGTGCTTGGCCTTGAACAGCACGCTCTCCATCTGTATTGGACTACCGGTATAAGCCAGCCAGCGACACATGGCGCGCTCCTTCGATCCGCGGGGTTGCCGCCCCGGACCGCGGGACGGGCGCAGTCCAGTGTAGGAGCAGCCCGCGGCTTTTCACAAGCCGCTGCCCCGCCCCTATTTCTTCAGCAGCGCCTTGAGCATGGCCATGCGTTCCTTGGGGTTCATCGCGGCGGTGGCCTCGTCTTCCTGCACGCGCACGTCGCCCAGGCCCATTTCCTCGATGAAGCGCGAAGGCTCGCGCACCAGGTCCTCGCGCGCGCGGCGGCGGCGCTTGCACCAGCTCAGGTTCAGGCTGCGCTGCGCGCGCGTGATGCCCACGTACATCAGCCTGCGCTCCTCCTGGATGCGCGAGGCCAGGTTCTCGGCCGCGCGCGCCGGATCGCCGACTTCGTCGTCCTTGCCCAGGTGAGGCAGCAGGCCCTCTTCCACGCCCGCCAGGTATACGTGCGGATACTCCAGGCCCTTGGACGCGTGCAGCGTGGACATCTTCACCGCGTCGGGTTCTTCTTCCTCGCCGCGCTCCAGCATGGTGACCAGCGCCACGTGCTGCACCAGGTCGAAGAGCGTCATGTTGTCCTCTTCGGCCTTGCGCTTGAGCCAGCCCGTCAGCTCCAGCACGTTCTGCCAGCGCGTCTGCGCGGGCCGTTCCTCGAACAGCTCGTACAGATAGCGCTCGTACTGGATGGCCTCCAGCAGATCGTCCAGCAGCACGCCCGCGGGTTCGGCGGGCGCAGCGTCCTTGCCCGAGGCCGCGCCGCGACCGGCGCGCCATTGCATGCGGCGGATGAACTCGGTGAAGGTGCGCAGCGGTTCCAGCTGGCGCGGCGCCAACTGGCTTTCCAGGCCGGTCTCGGCGACCGCCGCCAGCAGGGACAGCTCGCGGCTGGCGGCGTACTGGCCCAGCGTCTGCAAGGTGGCCTGGCCGATGCCGCGCTTGGGCGTGGTGGCCGCGCGGATGAAGGCCGGATCGTCTTCGTCATTGGCCAGGATGCGCAGATAGGCCAGCACGTCGCGCACTTCGGTCTTGTCGAAAAAACTCTGCCCGCCCGAGATCGTGTACGGAATCTTCAGGTTGCGCAGCGCCTGCTCCAGGATGCGCGACTGATGGTTGCTGCGGTACAGGATGGCGAAGTCCTTCCATTGCGCCTGGCGCTCGAAGCGCGAAGCCGACACCTTCATGGCGATGGATTCCGCCTCCTGTTCCTCGCCGTCCATGGCCGACACCAGGATGGGCTCGCCCACGCCCAGATCGGACCAGAGTTTCTTGTCGAACAGCTTGGGATTCTTTTCGATCACCTGGTTCGCCGCCGCCAGGATGCGCTGCACCGAACGGTAGTTCTGCTCCAGCTTGATCAGCTTGATGTTGGGGTAGTCGGTGGTCAGCTTGGCCAGGTTTTCGATGGTGGCGCCGCGCCAGGCGTAGATTGCCTGGTCGTCGTCGCCCACCGCCGTGAACATGGCGCGCGAGCCCGTCAGCAACTGCACCAGGCGGTACTGACAGACGTTGGTGTCCTGGTATTCGTCCACCAGCAGGTAGCGCACGCGGTTCTGCCAGCGCGTGCGCACTTCTTCATTGTTGGCCAGCAGCAGCGCCGGGATGCGGATCAGGTCGTCGAAGTCCACCGCCTGGTAGGCGGCCAGCGTGGCCGCGTAGCTGCGGTAGACGTTGGCCGCTTCCACGTCCGCCGGCGTGATGGCCTCGCGCGCGGCGTCGTCCGGCTCCATCAGCCCGTTCTTCCACAGCGAGATGATGCCCTGCACGTGGCGCAGCCGGCCCTTGTCGGTGGTGTTCAGCAGTTCCTGGATGATGGCCATGGCATCGTCGGCGTCCAGGATGGAGAAGGTCGGTTTCAGGCCCGCGTTGCGCGCTTCCTCGCGCAGCATCTTCACGCCCAGCGAATGGAAAGTGCTGATGATCAAGCCCTTGGACAGCTTGCGGTCCACCAAGGTCTTGACGCGCTCGTCCATCTCGCGCGCGGCCTTGTTGGTGAAGGTCAGCGCCACCACGTTGCGGCCCATGTAGCCGCACTCGCGCAGCAGGTACGCGATCTTCTGCGTGATCACGCGGGTCTTGCCGCTGCCGGCGCCGGCCAGCACCAGGCAGGGGCCGTCCAGGTACAGCACCGCTTCGCGTTGAGCGGGATTCATGCCTTGGGCTATAGGTTCGCTGGCGGACATTTGAGTCAGGTGATCATGCATCGCGGCGGCCGCATTGAAGATGCGGCCGGCAAGCACGGGGCTTGCGGCCGCCCGTCAGCGGGCCGGTGATACGCGAGAAAAAGGGGACGGGCGCGGCCGCCGCAGCGGGCCTGCCGCGCCGGCGCGATAGAGGAGAAAGATCATAGAACAATCGGATCGGCGGTGCATCGGCCCTTGCCGCAAGCGATCAGATTTCCAGCGGATCGACTTCCAGCTGCCAGCGCACGCGCGCCTCATTGGCGAGGTACGGCAGGTGGTGCGACCAGGACGCCAGGAAGGCCTGCAAAGCCGGGCGGCTGCTGCTTTCCGCCAACAGCTGGGCGCGCTCGATGTTGGCGACGCGCACCACCCGCAACGGCACCGGGTCGTACAGCATGATGGCGTCCAGGCCCGGAAAGTCGGCCGCCCACTCCCCTTCCGGCAAGCTTCGCGCCCGCTCCAGGAACTCCTGGGCCACCTTCAGTTCGCGCGCCTCGGCGGTCAGGAGCGCCTGGTAGACGAAAGGCGGCAAGCCGGTGCTTTCGCGCTCGTGCAGAGCATGGCGGGCGAAGCCCGCGTAATCGTGCCGCAGCAGCGCCTGGTAGACCGGCTGCTCGGGGTAGCCAGTCTGTATCAGCACCTCGCCGTTGCCCTGGTGGCGGCCGGCCCGGCCCGCCACCTGCATCAGCTGCGCGAACAGGCGCTCCGGCGCGCGGAAGTCGTGCGCGAACAGCATCGAGTCCGCATTCAGCACGCCCACCAGTCCAAGGCGGGCGAAATCATGGCCCTTGGCCACCATCTGCGTGCCCACCAGGATATCCACCTCGCCCGCGTGCACCGAGGCGAACAACGCTTCGGCGCTGCCCTTCTTGCGGGTGCTGTCGGCGTCGATGCGCAGGATGCGGGCCTCGGGAAACAATTCCGCCAGGTGTTCTTCGACGCGCTGCGTGCCGCGCCCCATGGGCGCCAAGTCCTGGTCGCCGCATTCGGGACAAGCGCGCGGCACCGGGGCCTGATAGCCGCAGTGATGGCATTGCAGGCGGTGGCCCCGGCCATCGGTGCGATGCAGCACGGTGAACGTAGTGCAACGCGGGCAATTGCTGACCCAGGCGCAGGACTGGCAATGCAGCACCGGCGAATAGCCGCGCCGGTTCAGGAAGATGAGCGATTGCTCCTTGCGCTCCAGCCGCTGCGCAAGGGCGTCCAGCAGCTGCGGCGACATGCCATGCTTCAGTTGCAAGCGGCGCGTGTCCACCAGCCGCATCGACGGCAGACTGCTGGCGCGCGCCCGGCCCGGCAGGGTCAGGCGCAGATAGCGGCCGCGCTCGGCGTGCTGCCAGGTCTCCAGCGACGGCGTGGCCGATCCCAGCACCACCGGGATGCCCAGGTCATGGGCGCGCCACACCGCCAGATCGCGCGCCGAATAGCGCAGGCCGTCCTGCTGCTTGTAGGAGGCGTCGTGCTCCTCGTCCACCACGATCAGGCCCAACTGGCCCAGCGGCGCGAACACCGACATGCGCGTGCCCAGCAACATGCGCGCCTCGCCGCGCTGGGCGCGGGCCCAGGCCTGCAGGCGTTCGCCGTCGGACAGGCCGCTATGCATCACCGCCAGGCCATCCGGCCCGACCAGCGCCTCCAGACGCGCGCGCAGCGCGCTTTCCAGCTGCGGCGTCAGATTGATTTCGGGCACCATCAGCAGTACCTGGCGTCCTGCGGCCAGCACCTTTTCGGCCGCGCGCAGGTAGACCTCGGTCTTGCCGCTACCCGTCACGCCGTGCAGCAACACGGGCTTGAAGCCGTTCAGCGCGCCTATGGTGTCCACCGCCTCGCGTTGGGCGTCATTGAGTTCCGGCGGCTGATCGGCCTGGGCCGGCGCGCGCGCAGCCTTGCGCTTGCGTCCGTCCAGCCGCGCCACCGGTCCGCCGGCCGAGCGCTTGCCCTGATAGGCCGTGGGCTTGCGCAGCGGCGGCGGCAAGGTCGGCAGCATCACCTCGCCCAGCGGCCGCTGATAGTAGTCCGCGGCAAACCGGGCCAGGCGCAGCCAGTCCTCATCGAACGGCGGCAAGTCGTCCAGCACCTCTTCGATCGGCCGGATCTGCTTGGGGTCGAAGGACGGTTCCGCCGGGTTTTCCACCACCACGCCGATCAGCTTGCGGCGGCCGAACGGCACGATGACCCGCAGGCCGACCGTCACCGGGGCCTCGCTGCGGTAGTCGAACGGGCCGGGCAAGGGCACGTCCAGCGCCACGCGCACCCAGCAGACCGCGGGGGTCGTATTTGGCTGCGCTTCAGACATGGAGGCTAGGACGGTGCATGTAGAAGGATGATCCCGGATGATGGCGGCGTGCTCCGTTCCCGGCCTGTGGATAACTTTGGGGAAAAGGCTGGAGCAACATCGAAAATTGGAATTTGACAAGATTGCGCAAACTTGCGAAATCTTCTTGAAAACCATCAATTCATTATTTAAAACAATAACTTATGATGGCTTCCCAGATTGTAAACTAGCATCTAAAGGGTTTTCCCCGAGAGCAATCTTGCTGTGCACAAGTGTCCCCGGGGGCCCTCCTGCTCCGGCCCTTTAGACCGAAGCGTCCACTCACTTACCCCCGCAGCGAACGGCTGTGCTGGTGGACTTCATCCACCAATTCGGCTACGGCTTCCGGCGGAGTAAAGCGCGAAATTCCGTGCCCCAGATTGAACACGTGGCCGCCCTTGCCCACCGGTCCGAAGGCATCCAGCACGCGCCGCGCCTCGGCCCGGATGGCGGGTCCGCCGCCGAACAAAGCCATGGGATCCAGGTTGCCCTGGAACGCCACCGAGTCCCCGGTGCGCCGCCGCGCGGCGGCCAGATCCACCGTCCAGTCCAGGCCCACGGCGTCGGCGCCGCAGGCGGCAATCTGTTCCAGCCATTGGCCGCCGCCTTTGGTGAAGACAATGGCCGGCACGCGGCGGCCTTCGTGTTCGCGCTTCAGGCCGGCCACGACCTTGCGGGTGTAGGCCAGCGAAAACTGCTGGAACAGGCCGTCGGCCAGCACGCCGCCCCAGCTGTCGAACAGCATCACGGCTTGCGCGCCCGCGTCGATCTGCGCGTTCAGGTACTGCAGCGTGGCTTCGGCGTTGATCTCGAGTATGCGGTGCAGCAGGTCGGGACGCGCATACAGCATGGTCTTGATCAGGCGGTAATCATCGCTGCCCTGGCCTTCCACCATGTAGCAGGCGATGGTCCAGGGGCTGCCGGCAAAGCCGATCAGCGGGACCTTGCCGTCCAGGTCGCGCCGGATCGTGCGCACGGCGTCGAAGACATAGCGCAGCTTGTCCATGTCCGGCACTTCCAGGCGCGCCACGTCTTCCTCGGTACGCACCGGACGCGCGAAGCGCGGCCCCTCGCCTTCGGCGAAATCCAGGCCCAGGCCCATGGCGTGCGGCACCGTCAGGATGTCCGAGAACAGGATGGCCGCGTCCAGGTCGAAACGCTCCAGCGGCTGCAGCGTGACTTCCGAGGCGTACTCCGGATTCTGCGCGAGGCCCATGAAGGAACCCGCACGGGCCCGCGTCTGGCGGTACTCGGGCAAGTAGCGGCCGGCCTGGCGCATCAGCCAGATCGGGGTGTAGGGCACGGGCTCGCGCAACAGCGAGCGCAAGAACACATCGTTCTTCAGTACGGAAGCAGACACGACTATCCTCGATGATCGGAAGCCGTGATTTTACTTCCCCTGGCTGACAAATCCCGGCCCGCCGCCGGCCCGTGCTTGCCCGCGCGCAAGTACGGCGCTTTCCGCGCGGGACGACGCGTGCGACGCCCGGGTGGTGGAGCTGACGCGCCAGCAGTCCTGCCTGCCGCGCAGGCGCTTCAGGCACCCTGCTCCTGCGCGGCCTGCCGGTACGGCGCCGCCTCGATGCCGTGCTTGCGCATCAGCGCCCAGAAGGCCCGCCGGTGCTTGCAGCAGGCCCGCGCCGCCTGCGCCACGTTGCCGCCATGACGCGACAGCGCAAGCCGGATGTAGTCGCGCTCGAAGCCGTCCACCACCCGCGCCTTCGCGATCCGGAAGGATTCGTGCGCGAGCCGCGGGTGTTGATGACGCGGGCCGGGCACGGCGTGATCGACAAGATCGGACGCCACCCGGGCGCGCAAGGCTGCGGGACGAGGTAATCCGCCCGCGCCTGCCTGAGGCCGCGCCTCGCGGTACATCGTCGCGGGCTCACGGATCTCTACCCGCGCCGTGCCGCGCCCCTGCGCGGCGCGGGCCAGGCGACCGAGCCGCACCCGCAGGCTCTCCCGGCAGGCGGGCTGCGTCTCGAAATCCGATGCGCCCAGGCTCAGCAGGTCTTCGATGGCGGGCGCCTTCACGTCCGAGATCAGCAACAGCAACGGGGTAGTCAACACGGCGTCGGCCTGCTGCAAGGCCATGCGCGTCCAGGCCAGCGAAGACGGTGCCACGGGCAGGATGCAGCAGTCATAGCGCCTGAGCGCCACAGCCAACCGCGCCAGCGCCTGCACGTCCGCTTCCGGGACCGGGGCTTCAGGCACGGCGTCAGCCGCCGCATCTGCGGACGTATCGCGGGACGCCGCGCCAGCGGCGGCATAACGCACCGGACTCAGCGATACCAGGTGCAGCCGCACACGCATCTGCCTGGCCGGGTGCTGCGCAACCAGATCGCGCATCGCCCCTTCGTGGCCCGGCGCCAGCAGAACCCCGCAATCCAGGACTTCTCGCACGCTTTCCCCCTACGCTTCACTAGGCAAAACTGAAGGCTACTGTTGCAGCCGCCAGCCAGCTATTCGTAGTGATCGCATTGCGGCTCGCACAAAGGCGAATGCCGCAGCCTTGGCTCGGACATGAAAAAAGCGGCCCAAAGGCCGCTTTCTTCGAGTCCGGGGCGTACCCCGGGGCACAGCTTCGCCGCTTAGTGCGAACGGCCGCCTTGGCGCAGCTTGCGCGCCGCGATGGCTTGCGCAGCCAGCATGGCGAGTTCGGCTTCGACCACGGCGATGTCCGCCTTGTCCTTGGCGTTGGCCAGGGCCTGTTCGGCCTTCTGGCGCGCTTCCAGGGCGCGGGCTTCGTCCAGGTCGGCGGCACGGATAGCCGTGTCGGCCAGAACCGTCACGCTGCCCGGCTGCACTTCCAGAATGCCCCCGGCGACGAAGATGTTTTCCTCGCCTTGGTCGGCACGAACGATCTTGACCGTCCCGGGGCGTATGCGCGAAATCAGCGGGGTGTGGCCGGGCAGAATGCCCAGTTCACCCGCTTCGCCAGGCAGCACCACGAACTTCGCCTCACCGGAGAAGATCGCTTCCTCTGCGCTGACGACATCCACATGCAGGGTAGCCATATCGGTTCCTTATTGCAGTTTCTTGGCCTTCTCGAAGGCCTCGTCGATCGAGCCGACCATGTAGAAGGCCTGTTCCGGCAGTGCATCGCACTCGCCGTTCACGATCATCTTGAAACCACGGATGGTTTCGGCCAGCGGAACGTACTTGCCGGGCGAACCGGTAAACACTTCAGCAACGTGGAACGGCTGCGACAGGAAGCGCTGGATCTTGCGAGCGCGGGCCACGGCCTGCTTGTCTTCCGGCGACAGTTCGTCCATGCCCAGAATCGCGATGATGTCGCGCAGTTCCTTGTAGCGCTGCAGCGTTTGCTGCACGCCACGGGCAACGGCGTAGTGCTCTTCGCCCACGACTTGCGGGTCGAGCTGGCGGCTGGACGAATCCAGCGGGTCCACGGCCGGGTAGATACCCAGAGCGGCGATGTCACGCGACAGCACGACGGTCGAGTCCAAATGCTGGAAGGTCGTGGCAGGCGACGGGTCGGTCAAGTCGTCCGCAGGGACGTACACGGCCTGGATCGAGGTGATCGAGCCGGTCTTGGTCGACGTGATGCGCTCTTGCAGCTTGCCCATTTCTTCGGCCAGCGTGGGCTGGTAGCCCACCGCCGACGGCATACGGCCCAGCAGTGCGGACACTTCCGTACCGGCCAGGGTGTAGCGGTAGATGTTGTCCACGAAGAACAGGATGTCGCGGCCTTCGTCGCGGAACTTCTCGGCCATGGTCAGGCCGGTCAGCGCCACGCGCAGACGGTTGCCCGGGGGTTCGTTCATCTGACCGAACACCATCGCAACCTTGTCCAGAACGTTCGACTCTTCCATTTCGTGGTAGAAGTCGTTGCCTTCGCGGGTACGCTCACCCACGCCGGCGAACACCGACAAGCCGCTGTGCTGCTTGGCGATGTTGTTGATCAGTTCCATCATGTTGACGGTCTTGCCCACGCCGGCGCCGCCGAACAGGCCGACCTTGCCGCCCTTGGCGAACGGGCAAACCAGGTCAATAACCTTGATGCCGGTTTCCAGCAGTTCCACCGACGGCGACAGTTCGTCGAAACGGGGAGCCGGCTGGTGAATGCCGCGCTTTTCTTCGTGCTGAATGGGGCCGGCTTCGTCAATGGGACGACCCAGCACGTCCATGATGCGGCCCAGCGTGCCGGTGCCGACGGGCACCGAGATCGGGGCGCCCGTGCCCGTGACCTTCATGCCGCGGCGCAGGCCGTCGCTGGAGCCCAGCGCAATGGTACGCACCACGCCGTCGCCCAGCTGTTGCTGCACTTCCAGCGTCAGACCCTTTTCGGCGAACGAGGAACCCTCGTCGGCCAGGGTAAGCGCTTCGTAAATCTTGGGCATGTGATCGCGGGGGAACTGAATATCCACCACGGCGCCGATGCACTGAACGATGGTTCCGTTGCTCATGTCGATTCCTTGCTTGATAGCTTGTGACGGGATGCTGCCTGCCTCAAACGGCGGCAGCGCCCCCTACGATTTCCGAAATTTCTTTGGTGATCGCGGCCTGACGGGTCTTGTTGTAGACCAGTTGCAGATCGCCGATGACCTTCTTGGCGTTGTCCGACGCCGCCTTCATGGCGACCATCCGGGCCGACTGCTCCGAAGCCATGTTCTCGGCCACGGCTTGGTACAGCAGGCCTTCAACGTAACGCTGCAGCAGGTCGTCGATCACGCTACGGGCGTCGGGTTCGTAGATGTAATCCCAGCTGTAGTCCGACTTCACTTCCGAGGTCTTGGCCAGCTTCTCGGCACCCATCTGGTACGGATCATCCAAACCGCTGGCCAGGGGCAGCAGACGCAGGAACAGCGGCTCCTGCTTCATCGTGTTGACGAAGCGGGTCGAAGCCACGTACAGCGCGTCGATGCGGCCTTCCAGGTAGGCGTCCAGCTGCACCTTGATCGCGCCCAGCAGGCGGTCGAGTTGCGGCTTGTCGCCCAGTTGCACTTCCTGGGAAACCAGTTTGGCGCCGATGCGCGTCAGCACGCCCACGCCCTTGTTGCCGAAAGCGGTCGCTTGCACGGCGATGCCGTTCTTCTCGAACTCTTTCAGCTTGCCCAACGTCACGCGGGTGATGTTGGTGTTCAAGCCGCCGCACAAACCCTTGTCGGTCGTCACCATGACCACGCCGACCGCTTTGATTTCGCGTTCGACCAGGTACGGGTGGCTGTATTCGGGGTTGGCCTGCATCAGGTGCGCAGCAATCTCGCGCACCTTGGTGGCGTACGGACGGCCTGCACGCATCCGCTCCTGCGCCTTGCGCATTTTGGATGCGGCGACCATTTCCATCGCCTTGGTGATCTTGCGCGTGTTTTGCACGCTCTTGATCTTGGTTCGGATTTCCTTAATTCCGGGCATTGCGCTTTCCTGTGAAGACTGGCCGATGGGTTCCGCTGGCGCCTCATCCATCCGGGAAGGATGGGTGAGGCGTCGCGGACGCCTAACCCATCACTTTCTTAAAAAGCACCGTGCTTCTTGAATTCCTGAATGGCGGCGGCCAGTTCGGCCTCGTCATCCTTGGACAGTTCCTTGGTGTCTTCGATGCGCTGGATCAGGGCCGCATGCTTGGCCTTCAGTTGATCCTTCAGCGACTTCTCGAACGACAGCACTTGGGCCACGTCCACTTCATCCAGGTAGCCGTTGTTGACCGTGTACAGCGTGACGGCCAGTTCCCACACTTGCAGCGGCTGGTATTGCGGCTGCTTGAGCAGTTCCACCACGCGCTTGCCGCGTTCCAGCTGGCGACGGGTCGCGTCGTCCAGGTCGGAAGCGAACTGCGCGAAGGCGGCCAGTTCACGGTACTGCGCCAAGTCGGTACGGATACCGCCGGACAGCTTCTTGACGACCTTGGTCTGAGCAGCGCCACCCACACGCGACACCGAAATACCGGCGTTGATTGCGGGGCGGACACCGGCGTTGAACAGGTCGGTTTCCAGGAAGATCTGGCCGTCGGTGATCGAGATCACGTTGGTCGGAACGAAGGCCGACACGTCGCCTGCCTGGGTTTCGATGATCGGCAGCGCGGTCAGCGAACCGGTCTGGCCCTTGACGGCGCCGTTGGTGAACTTCTCGACGTACTCTTCGTTGACGCGGGCAGCGCGTTCCAGCAGGCGCGAGTGCAGGTAGAACACGTCGCCCGGGTAGGCTTCGCGGCCCGGCGGACGGCGCAGCAGCAGCGAGACCTGGCGATAGGCCCAGGCTTGCTTGGTCAGGTCGTCATAAACGATCAGGGCGTCTTCGCCGCGATCGCGGAAGTATTCGCCCATCGTGCAGCCGGCGTAGGCGGCCAGGTACTGCATGGCGGCCGAGTCGGAGGCCGAAGCGGCCACGACGATGGTGTATTCCATCGCGCCGTGCTCTTCCAGCTTGCGGACCACGTTGTTGATCGTGGAAGCCTTCTGGCCGATAGCGACGTACACGCAGGTGACGCCCTTGCCCTTCTGGCTGATGATGGTGTCGACAGCGACGGCGGTCTTGCCGGTCTGGCGGTCGCCAATGATCAGTTCGCGCTGGCCGCGGCCGATCGGCACCATCGAGTCGATAGCCTTGATGCCGGTTTGCAGCGGCTGCGACACCGAGCGGCGGGCGATAACGCCAGGCGCCACTTTTTCGATGATGTCGGTGGCCTTGGCGTTGACCGGGCCCTTGCCGTCGATCGGCTCGCCCAGCGTGTTGACCACGCGGCCTTTCAGTTCGGGACCGACCGGAACTTCCAGAATGCGGCCGGTCGTCTTGACCTGGTCGCCTTCGGAAACGCCGGTGTAGTCGCCGAGAATAACGGCGCCGACGGAATCACGCTCGAGGTTGAGCGCCAGACCGAAAACGTTGTTGGGGAATTCGAGCATTTCGCCCTGCATCACGTCGGACAAGCCGTGGATGCGGGTAATACCGTCGGTCACGGACACGACGGTGCCCTGAGTACGGACATCAGCCGAAGCGCCCAGGCCCTCGATGCGGCTCTTGAGCAGTTCGCTGATCTCGGAGGGATTGAGTTGCATATTGACTCCTGGAATCCTGTTAGTTGCCTTAAGCGGCGAGCTGATCGCGCATGCGGGCCAATTGGGCTTGTACGGAAGTATCGAGCACCTGGTCACCGACGGCCACGCGCACGCCGCCGATCAGCGACGGATCAACGGTGACGCTGGGCTTGAGCTTGAGGCCAAATTTTTGTTCGAGGGCGGTAACCAGTTCTTTGACCTGGGCATCGCTCAGTTCGAACGCGCTGGTGATTTCCGCCTGCGCCGTGCCGTCGTGACGATTCCGCAGCACCGCGAATTGCGCGGCGATGTCGGGCAGCAGCAGCAACCGGTCGTTTTCGACCAGCAGCTCGATGAAATTGCGGGCGGCTTGAGGCAGTTCGGCCTTTACCAGGCCGGAGAACAGCTCGACGCGCTGCTTGTCGCCCAGACGCGGGTCGGCCATGGCCTCGCGCACGTCGGGGTTGGAGGCGACCTGAGCCAGTTCGCTGACCAGGTCGGACCAGGCCGGCAAGCCGGCGCGGTCGTCGCGCGCCGCGCTGAAGAGCGCTTCAGCGTAGGGCCGGGCAACAGTGGAAAGTTCAGCCATGACGGTCCCGGATTAAAGCTGCGCGCGGAGCTGGTTGAGCAGCTCGGCGTGTGCGCGGGCGTCAACCTCGCGCTTGAGGATCTGTTCAGCACCCTTGACGGCCAGCGCAGCGACGTCGTCGCGCAGCAGGTCGCGGGCGCGCTGGACTTCCTGCGCGGCATCCTGGGCAGCCTGCGCCACGATGCGGGCGCGCTCGGCTTCCGCTTCACGGCGGGCCTGCTCGATCAGGGAGGCGGCTTGCTTCTCGGCCTCGATGATGCGGGCGTGGTTTTCGGACTTGGCAGAAGCCTCGATCAGACTGACGCGCGCCTGGGCTTGAGCCAGATCGGCTTTGCCCTTCTCGGCGGCGGCCAGGCCGTCGGCGATTTTCTGGCGGCGCTCGTCCATCGCCTTCGTCAGGGGGGGCCACACGAATTTCATCGTGAACCAGCCCAGAACGAAGAACACGAGCATCTGGAAAATGATCGTCGCGTTCAGATTCACGGTCGTTCCTTTAACACCTTGCGGCTCCGACCGCACCCGGAAAGGGGCGTCACGGAGCACTCGATACTTTGCTAGGCGGCGACGGAGCTTGCACCCGCATCGCCGCCAGCGTCATGACCCGCCTTTTCGCCGGCGGGCGGTGCCTTAGCCGACGAACGGGTTGGCGAAGGCGAACAGCATGGCGATACCCACGCCGATCAGGAATGCCGCGTCGATCAGGCCAGCCAGCAGGAACATCTTCGTTTGCAGAGCGTTCATCAGTTCAGGCTGACGAGCCGAGGCTTCCAGATACTTGCCGCCCATCAGTGCGATGCCGATGCAAGCGCCGATAGCGCCCAGACCGATGATAAGACCGCATGCGAGGGCAACGAAAGCGACGTTGGTCATGACAACTCCTTGGTTAGAAATCTGAAGTCAAAAATTGAAAAATAAGGGGTACTGCTCAATGCAAGATAATCTTGCTATCCCGTGCTGGCCGGGTGGCCAGCACGGGAAATTCGGGGGATCAGTGGCCTTCGTGAGCCTGGCCGAGGTACACCAGCGTCAGCATCATGAAGATGAAGGCCTGCAGCAGAACGATCAGGATGTGGAAGATCGCCCAGATGGAACCGGCCAGGATGTGACCGATGCCCAAGCCGATGCTGGCGCCGTTGAAACCGGTCCAGGCGCCGCCCAGCAGGGCGATCAGCATGAAAATCAGTTCGCCGGCGAACATGTTGCCGAACAACCGCATGCCCAGCGAGACGGACTTGGCGGCGTATTCGATCAGGTTCAGCAGCAGGTTGAACGGAGCCAGCACAATGGCGCCGATGCCGTGCGCATGGAACGGCGCGGTGAACAGTTCTTTGACGAAGCCGCCCGGGTGCTTGATCTTGATGCCGTAGTAGAACATCAGCAGCAGCACGCCCAGCGACATGCCCATCGGCACGTTCAGGTCGGCGGTCGGCAGAATGCGGTGGTAGTAGAGAGGGTCGCCATGCTCGGCACCCAGGCCGGTCAGACGCCAGATGGAGGGCAGCAAGTCGACGGGCAGCAGGTCCAGCGCGTTCATCAGGATGATCCAGAGGAACACGGTGAGCGCCAGCGGGGCGATGAAGAGACGGCTCTTGGCGTTGTGGACGATGCCCTTGGCCTGGTCGTCGACCATGTCGACGATCATTTCCACGAAGGCCTGGAAGCGGCCCGGCACGCCGTTGGTGGCGCGGCGCGCAGCGCGCCAGAGGAAAAAAATGACGATCAGGCCCATCAGGCCGGACCAGAACAACGAGTCGTAATTGATGATGTCGAACTGAGCAATAGCGCTCTGTTTCTCACCGGTATTGTTCAGATGCACCAGGTGGTGCTGAATATACGCGGACTGAGGCGACACGTCGCTGGCAGCAGCCATTTGAATCCTACCCTATTTGCTGTGCCCGGCCCTTGCGAACCGGACGATTCCACGATTTCGTTTGCCGCAAACCTGCTCGGCGCTATGACAACTTGCGGAACATCAAGAGCAAGAGATAGCCCTTCAATGTGAGTATCAGACCGAGCAGCGCGGCAGGCCATACGAGGCTGTCCTGCGCCACACGCGAAAGCAGCCACAACAGCAACGCCGTTGCGAACAACTTGATCAACTCACCAGAGAGAAAGGTAAAGGGACTGGACTTACCGGCCCGTACGCTGACAGCCAGGCGCAATGCGAACAACGCATTGGGAATGAAATACGCTCCCGCCCCCGCCAGCGCCGACCAACCTGCCGCCGCCCCTCCGACAACCCCCGCTATCACTGCTGCTGCGAGCCCCATGGCACCTTGCGCTGCCAATGCCAACAGGAGCCCGCGGCTTGCTTGAGCATTCAGCGCCGCGCGATCCGCGTCACTGAGAACCAGAACTTTATCCGTCATGTCGTGGTCAAACATTGCTTGCTGCTGACCCTGACCTTCAACCGGACCCTGCCGCACTTCCTGCTGCATGGAGTTCTGTTGCATCAAACTTCCTCGCTTTGCTTCTTTGCCCCTATCAGAACCGGCGCGTCCCGCTGCCCGTAGCTGCCTCCCATAGCCGGCGCCAAGTCGTTGATTTCAAAAGGCTCATCAACGCCGTGCCTGCTACTTGTCAGCCGCTACGTGTTCTTATCCCGCAAGCGTCAAACCCGCAGAGTATAGCGTGATTCTTTTTACCCTAGCAAATGAACTTTCGGCCGTTTGTAAGGTGCAAACAACGCTTGGATCTGACGAAATTAGGGACGCGAATCAGCCCGCAACGCACGGTGCGCAAACCCTGCGCCATGCAACGCGGCCTCCGCAATGGAGGCCGCGCTTTATACCATCAAAACAAGGTCAGTCTTCCTTGACCGGCGGCGGCGCCCACAGACCGTCCAGCGCCGTATCCTGGGGCGAATACAGGCGCATGCTGAGCAGGAACGGCGCATCGGCCGCCGGCGAGGCGATCCAGTTCGAACGCTTGCGTTCGCCGGGGTCGCGGCGCTGGATGTAGATGTCCAGCGAGCCGTCGGCGTTGTACTTCAGGCCGTCGGTGCTGCGCAGCACGTAGCGGTTGGCCGGATTGTCGGCAAAACCGTGGTTCGCGTCGTAGACGTGCAGCGACCAGAAGGCATTCGCCGGCGGCAACTGGCCCTTGTCGAAGTGCAGCACATAGTCCTCGTTGGAGTTCAGCGCGCGGCCCTTGGAATCGGACACCGTCACCGGGTAGAGCACGTCCTCGGGCGTCGGCGCGCCCAGGCCGGCATAGGCGATGGCGGCACGCCGCGTGTAGTCGGTGCCGTAGGTGCCGATGCCGGACAGCACGGTGCTCCAGCCGTTCATGGGCGTGCCCAGGCGCGACACGCCATCGGCGATGCGCCGGCCGGCCAGCGGCTGGGCCTGCGCCAGCGCCTGCTGCACAGCCGGATTCAGGCGGCCATACGAGAACGGTTGGCGGCTGTCCAGGCCGATGCGGCGCATGCGGTCCAGGATGGGCGTGTCATTAGCGTGCGGCGGGTTGTTGCGCATCACGTCGAAGAACAGCGTGAAGAACGAGGCGGCATCCATGCCCGCGGCCTGCTCGGCAGGCGTGCCGTCGGGTACCGTCACGGGCATGGGCGGCGGCAGGTCGCTGCCGATTGGCGCCGAACCCACGCCGGGACCGGTCTGCGGATAAGCGCTGCGGGAGCCGCGGTTGACGGCGGGCCGAGCGGTGGCGGACGCAGCCAGCGGACTGGCGGTCATGCCGGCCTGGATCTGATTGACGGCCGCGTAGTCTTGCGGGCCGCCCGCCTGGGTCCAGCCGATCAGCCAGCCGGTGGCGGTGGGGCTGTGGATCACGTCCATGCCGGGCGGCACGCTGCCTTGCCAGCCGGGGCCGACGATGGCGAAGGATTGGGCGCCGTTGCCATTGGTACGCGTGCCGCGCGAGGCGAACACGTCGCTCCACATGTCCAGCGCCGACAACACCATATAGCGGTCGCCGGTGGCGGGCAGGTTCACGATCAGCGGCGCGCGCGACACGTCGAACCACAGGCTGGAATAGAGCGCATCGGCGCTGGGCCACGGCACGTCGCCGGCGCGCGGATCCGGGAAGGCGGCCTTGTGGCCGAATTGATTCACCGGCGCCTTGCCGTCCAGCGGCGTCTGCACGGCGGTGGCCTTGCGGCGCGCCAGCTCCATCAGCACCATCGGATAGGCGTAGACATAGGCGTCGATGGCGATGTCGCGCAGCTCTTGCTCGCTCATCTGCGCGGCGGGCGCGGAAGCGGCCGGATATGGCGTCTCGGACACCAGGCGCAAGGAGGGACGCGGCGATTGCGCCTGCGCGGCGGTAACGAAGCAGGCGCTCAGCGCGCCGGCGAGAACCGCGGCGGACCACCGGCGGGTAGCGATAGATGTACGCATGCAAGGCTCCTTCTTGGTTTTGTCTGCAAGCGAGCCGCCGCGCCGGGCTTGCCAGTTCGGGCAAGCCTCTCTGGCGCGGCACCTCGTGGTGACGCTTTTTCAGGATAGGACCGAACTCTGCAACAAGGTGCTGCCCAAGCGTTTCAAGGCGCAACACGGCGCGCACTAGAGCATGCATGCAAAAAAATCGCGCCCTGAGTGGGCGCGAGGGGCGAATCCGGGTGCGCTCGGACCATAGGCCCGGGCGTAACAAGGATTAACGGTGTTTGAAGTCCGGTTTACGCTTTTCAGTGAAAGCCGCCATGCCTTCCTTCTGGTCTTCGGTCGCGAACAGCGAATGGAACACGCGGCGCTCGAACAGCAGGCCTTCGTTAAGCGAACCTTCGAAGGCGCGGTTGACGCATTCCTTGGCCATCATGACCGAGGGCAGCGACATGGAGGCGATGACGGTGGCCGCGTCCATGGCTTCTTCCATGAGCTTGTCGGCCGCAACCACGCGCGACACCAGGCCGGCGCGTTCCGCTTCCTCTGCGCCCATCATGCGGGCGGTCAGCGCCAGGTCCATGGCCTTGGCCTTGCCCACCGCGCGCGGCAGGCGCTGGGTGCCGCCGGCGCCCGGGATCACGCCCAGCTTGATTTCGGGCTGGCCGAACTTGGCGGTATCAGCGGCGATGATGATGTCGCACATCATGGCCAGTTCGCAGCCGCCGCCCAGGGCGTAGCCAGCCACGGCGGCGATCACCGGCTTCTTGATGCGCTTGAGCGTTTCCCAGTTGCGCGTGATGTATTCGTTGCCATACACGTCCATGTACGACCAGTCTTTCATGGCGCCGATGTCGGCGCCGGCGGCAAAGGCTTTTTCGCTGCCGGTGATGACCACGGCGCCGATACCGGCATCCGCTTCGAACGCCAGCAAGGCCGCGCCGAGCTCATCCATCAGTTGATCGTTCAAGGCGTTCAGGGCCTTGGGACGGTTCAGCGTCAGCAGGCCGACGCGGCCCCGGGTTTCGACCAGCACAAACGACTCGCTCATTGATGTCTCCGAATAAGTATGAAAGTAAGATATGTCCATGGAAAAAGACAACGCTCTGCCGCTACTTTACCGCCTCGCGCCCCACGACCCGGCCGGACACCGCTACCGGATAACCCTAAGCATCGCAGCGCCCTCCCCCGGCGGCCAGCGCCTGTCGCTGCCGGCCTGGATTCCGGGCAGCTACCTGATCCGCGATTTCTCGCGCCAGATCGAATCGCTGGCGGCCTATTCGGGCTCGCGACGCGTACCGGTCGAGAAGATCGACAACCACACCTGGCAGGCCGCGCCCTGCGAGGGTCCGCTGCGGGTCGAGTACGAAGTCTATGCCTGGGACCTGTCGGTGCGCGGTGCGCACCTGGATGAGACTCACGGCTTTTTCAATGGCACCAGCGTGTTCCTGCGGGTGCATGGACAGGACCATCTGCCGTGCCTGGTGGACCTGGCGCCGCCGCGTTCGATCCAGGGCTGGAAGGTCTACACCAGCCTGCCTGAAGCGCGCGGCCACAAGGGCGCCGCGCGCCGCCATGGTTTCGGGTTGTACCTGGCGCCCGGCTATGACGCGCTGATCGATCATCCGGTGGAGATGGGCACGCCGCAGGTGTCGAGTTTCGTGGCGCATGGCGCGGAACACGAGTTGGTATTCACCGGGGTTGCGCCCAATCTGGATCTGGCGCGGATCACGGAAGACGTGCGCAAGATCTGCGAGACGCAGATCGCGTTCTTCGAGCCGCGCAGCAAGCGCGCGCCTTTCCTGGATAGCTCGGACCGCTACGTGTTCATGACGATGGTCACGGGCGACGGCTATGGCGGGCTGGAGCATCGCGCCAGCACGGCGCTGATGACGGCGCGCAAGGACTTGCCGGTGATGGGCCAGCAGGGCCAGGGCGAGGGCTATCGCGGTTTCCTGGGGCTGGTGAGCCATGAGTATTTCCATACCTGGAACGTCAAGCGGATCAAGCCGGAAGCCTTTGTTCCCTACGATCTTTCGCAGCCTGACCTGACGCGCCTGCTGTGGGTGTTCGAGGGTTTCACTTCCTATTACGACGATCTGCTGCTGCTGCGTTCAGGCGCGATCACGCAGCCGGACTATCTGCGTCTGCTGGCCAAGACCATCACCAGCGTGGCGCGCACGCCGGGGCGTACGAAGCAGTCGGTGGCGGAGAGTTCATTCGATGCCTGGACGCGCTATTACAAGCAGGACGAGAATTCGCCGAATGCGCTGGTCAGCTATTACACCAAGGGCGCGCTGGTCGCGTTGGGACTGGATCTGCTGATCCGCCGGGAAACGGACGGGGTGCGCTCGCTGGATGATGTGATGCGTTTGCTGTGGGGCCGGTATGGGCGTGACTTTTATCAGGGCAAGCCGCAGGGTTTGGCCGAGGACGGGCTGCCGGCGTTGATTCTCGAGGCCACGGGCGTTGATACTCGGCGCTTCATTGCACGCCATGCCTATGGGACGGCGGATGTGCCGCTGGCCGAATTGCTGGAGCCGCAGGGCATCAAGCTGCAATGGAAGACGGCGGCCAATATTCCTTCGCTGGATGTGCGTACGCGCAAGCAGGGGGAGTCGCTGGTGCTGGCGACGGTGCTGGAGGGCGGCGCAGGGCATAAGGGCGGCTTGTCTGCCGGGGATGTGCTGGTGGCGGTGGATGGCTTGCGGGTGGATGCGCCGGCGGGGCTGGAGCTGTTGCTGGCGCAGTATCGGGCGGGTGACCGGATTACTGTGCATGTGTTCCGGCGGGATGAGTTGAGGGAGTTCCGGGTTAGGTTGAGTCCGCCTGAGGCTTTGGATTGTGTATTGACGGGTTGAGTGTTTTTACTTCGCTCGGTTTTTTTGGGGGCCGTGTGTTGTGGGACGGTCCTTGTTTTTTGGGCGGCCGGGTTTGGATTCTTAAGGCCGCCCGGCGCGGCGGCCCAGCCGGTGGCGCGGGGCAACGATTGCGGTCCGGAGCCTACGCTCCGGACTGCCCCTGCGTCATCCTCGTACGCCTTCGGCTCCCTACGGATTCCCTTGGGCTTATCGACGCCCCGCGCCACCGGCTGGGCCGCCGCGCCGGGCTCGGTTGTATGAATCTTTACGGGCGCTGGGACGAGCTGGGTGCTTGGGGTTCTGGCCTCGGTCTGGGGTTTGGCGAAGATCTTGCGGGGTCCGCCCCAGGGCGGCCGCGCGGGCGGCCTTCTGGGGCTTACGCGGAGTCTTGCGTCGGATGGTGACGCTGCGCGACGGTCACTGCCCTTCGTTGGCACCGTTGCGTTGGATGTTATGGCGCACCTCGCACGGTTCCCGGGATTCCGGCGTCTGGCATCAGTATGGCCACGACATTTTTGGACCGTCAGCGATTACGCCCTCACTCCTCCTTCATCTGCGCCGCAGTCTGCAAGAACGTATCCAACGCGCGTCTCCTGCCCAGCCTGCGGGTGACGGCGTAGACCATGGCGCGGGAGATATTGGCGGGCAGGCTGCAGATGGCGACCCGGTCGGTGGCATGGCGGCAGGTGGAACGCGGAACCAGGGCCACGCCCAGGCCTGCGGCGACGAGCGCCAGTTGCGCCGGGACTTCGGCGACGGTTTGGGCGGCGGACAGGGGCAGGCCGGCGCGGGCGCAGGTTTCGGCCAGGGTGCGGGCGAAGGCCGACGTGTCCTGGCGCAGCATGACGAAGGCTTGGCCGGCCAGGTCCTTCAGCTCCAGCCGCTTGCGAGCGGAGAGGGGGTGGCCCTTGGGGAGCACGGCCACGACGGGATCGGGCCATAGGGGCATGGACTGTAGTTCCTCGTCGTCGACGGCGGTGCGGGAGATGCTGACGTCGATGCGGTGTCCGCGCAGCGCGTCCAGTTGCGCGGCGGGATTCATTTCGTTGAGCAGCACGGAGACCTGGGGATGGGACGCCTTGTAGCGCGCGATCAAGGCGGGGACTGGGCCCATGAAGTGCGATCCGGACAGGCCCACTTCGATGCGGCCCGCCAGGCCCTGGTCCACGGCGCGGACCCGCACGGTGGCGTCCTTCAGACTGGCGAGGAGCGCGCGTACATCGTTGAGGAAAGCTTCGCCGGCTTCGGTCAGGGTCACGCGGCGGTTGTTGCGGTCGAACAGCTTGACCTCTAGTTCGCGCTCCAGCTGCGCAATCTGCAGGCTGAGCGGCGGTTGCGAAATGTGCAGGCGTGCGGCGGCGCGGGTGAAGTTGAGTTCTTCGGCCAGCACGGCGAAATAGCGCAGTTGGCGGATTTCCATGGCGGTCAGTTATTTGGGAAAGATATCAAACCAGATAAAAACTATATTGGAAAATATCGTTCCCGGCGACCAGAATAAGTCCTGCCGATAGAGCACACGAGCACATCCGGGGACCTGCCATGAGACCGGCGCTAGCCGCCGCAGGCTCCGCCATCGGCTGACATCCGCATTCCGTATCGCCGAACTCCCGCGCATCGCAGCGGGCCGGCCCCTCTTACGCCTTTCGAGGAGCATCGCCATGACCACTTCCCACCGCGCCCTGCGCATCGGCCAGATCGTGCCCAGTTCCAATACCACCATGGAAACCGAGATCCCGGCCATGCTGCGCCTGCGCGAGACCATTGCGCCGGAACGTTTCACCTTCCATTCCAGCCGCATGCGCATGAAGCAGGTGACGGCAGCGGAACTGGCGTCGATGGACCGCGAATCGGACCGTTGCGCGCAGGAACTGTCCGACGCGCGGGTGGACGTGCTGGGCTATGCCTGCCTGGTGGCGATCATGAGCCAGGGACTGGGTTATCACCGCGTCTCTCAGGAACGCCTGCACCAGGCCACGGTGGACAACGGCGCGCCGGCGCCGGTGATCTCCAGCGCGGGCGCGCTGGTGGAAGGCCTGCACGCCATTGGCGCGCGCAAGGTCTCGATCCTGACGCCCTATATGAAGCCGCTGACCAAGCTGGTGGTGGACTACATCGAAAACGAAGGCATCGAGGTGCAGGACAGCCTGTCGCTGGAGATCCCGGACAATCTGAAGGTCGGCGCGCAGGATCCGATGGCGCCTGCCAGCCATGTGGAGCGCCTGAACACGCGCGGCGTGGACGCGGTGGTGTTGTCCGCCTGCGTGCAGATGCCGTCCTTGGCATCGATCCAGCCGACACAGGATCGCCTGGGCCTGCCGGTGGTGACGGCCGCCGCAGCGACGGTCTACCGGATGCTGAAGGTGCTGGACCTGGAAGCGCGCGTGCCCAACGCGGGCGAGCTGCTGACCGGCAAGTACTGAGCCGGCGCGGGGCGCCCTACTTGCCCAGCGACAGGATCTCGTTGGCGTTGACGATGGCGCCCGCGATTTCCTCGGTGGTGACGCGCTTGTTCATGGCCTGCTCGCGGATCAGGTCGTAGGCCTGGTCCTCGGTGACGTTGCGCGTGCGCATGAGGATGCTCTTGGCCTCCGCGATACGGCGCACGCCCAGCAGCTTGCCCTCGAGCTTGCGCAGGCGCCGGGCATGCGACTTGATGTCGTCATAGACCTGGCGCGCCACCACCAGCGAAGACAGCAGGCCGAATGAGCGCACGGGCGAAGGCAGCACCGCTTTCGCGCCGATGCGCAGCACGGCCTCGACGATGGTCGGATTCTCGTAGGTGACGATGGCAATGACCATGGGCGCGTCGTCGCTCTTGGCCCATTCGAAGCCCAGGTCGATCACGTCCGGCCGCACGGCCAGGAATACCGCGTCCAGCCCTTCGGGCAGGGTGGGCGCCGGCGGCCAGAAGGTCTGGACCTGACAGCCGATGCGCTGAAGCTGTTGCGTCAACTGGCGGCCGTCGGCGTCGTCGGGATGATAGACCGCGATCCGCAGCGTGCGCAGGTCCTTGAGCAGGGAAGGCGTCGCGCGCTCCGCGCGCTGGCGGCTGGCGGTATCGCCCATCAGATGTCCAGCGAGCTCAGGGTGGCCGTCCAGTCGCCCAGCGAATGGGTGACCAGGTACGGATCGGGATGCACGGACCGCGTGGCCTCGCGCACGATGGTGAATTGGCCCTTGGCATTGACCCGGCCGACACGCGGATACAGGCAAGTGTGATGATTGGTGGGATCGATGCGCACCCGGCCCTGGGGCGCCTGGAATTCGCTTTGCAGCACGCGCGGCAGAATTTGCGCGATCTCGTCGGTGCCAGTGTCGCGGAAGGCGTTGGCGAAGATGTGCATCTGGAAGTACGCCGCTTCCCAGCAAAGATTGGGCACGCAATCGTGGCCGAAGCGCCGCCGCAAGCGTTCCAGGCAGCGCCGGTTGATGTCGGAATCGATGGACTGGAAGTACGGCGCGGAGGTGAAATGGCCGGCTGCGACCTCGGGCTCCATCTGCGAGATCTCCGCTTCGGAGGTCGTCAGGCTGGCGATGGGCATGGTCTTCGGATCGAAGCCCGCGTCCGCGTAGGCGCGGTACAGGCAAGCGGTGGAGTTGCCGACCACGGTGGAGAAGATGAAGTCCGGGCGCTTGTTGCGGATGTCGTCCAGAATTTCCCGGTAATCGCGCTCGGTCGCGGTCAAGGGCACGTAGCGCTCGCCGAGCTTGGCGCTATCCTGCCGCTGCAACACGAGTTCGCCCATGATGCGGTTGGACTCGTAGGGATAGATGTAGTCCGAGCCGATCAGGTAGACCCGGGCGCCGAAGTTGGCGGTCATGAACTCCGCCAGTTGCACGCTGTTCTGGTTGGGCGCGGCGCCGGTATAGATGATGTTGTTCGAGAACTCGAACCCTTCGTACAGCGTCGGGTAGAACAGCAGCCGGTTCCACTTCTCGACCACCGGCAGCACCGCCTTGCGGCTGCTGGACATATAGCAGCCGAATATGACGTTTACGCGGTCTTGCGTGATCAGCTTTTCGGCCAGCACGCTGTAGGTGGCGGGGTCCGACCTCGGGTCGTAACGCACCGGCACGATCTCACGGCCGTCGACGCCGCCCGCCTCGTTGATCTCGTCGATGGCCAGCAGCGTGCCTTGCAGCTGGGAACGGCCTATGGTCGATGTGGCCCCCGTTTCAGAGAACAACACGCCTACACGGATGGGATCTTTGTTTGCCATGATCGGGAGGCCCGCTGGCGCGGACATCCATCCTTTTTCGAGTTCATCAGTTTCAGCACAGCCGCAGCCGCCGTCAACACGTGGATTCCTGGGGTCGTCACGGCGCCGCCCTGGCATAGACGCGGACCAGCGCCTGCGGCAGCGCCGCCGGGTTCGTCACGATCCGGTAGCCGCGAAAGCCGAACATGGCGCGCAGCTGCGGTTCGGCCTTGGCGTCCAGCGCAACGCAATGCACGCTCACGCCGCGCCCGCGCAATTCCAGCACCGCCTCGCGCGCGTCGTCCACCAGATAGCGCGGGTCGTGCGCGTCGACATCGGAAGGCTCGCCGTCGGTCACGACGATGATGGCGCGCCGCTCCCCCGGGACGAGCAGCGCCAGCCCGCCTGCATGCCGCAGCGCCGCGCCCAGGCGCGTCGAATAGCGGGCCTGGGCCGCGCCTATGCGGCCCAGCGCCGTCGCCACCGGAGCGCCGGGCTCCAGCAGCCGGTAGTAATACACCGCCGCCCGCGTATCCGAACAGAAGCCGTGCACGGCAATCCTGTCGCCTTCGCCCGATGTGGCCTGCGCCAGCAGCATCGCTGCCTGCTTCTCCAGATCCAGCACCGTCGTCCCGGCGTCGGATGCCAGGTCGTTGGCCGAAGCCGACAGGTCCAGCAGCACCAGCGTGCTGCTGGCGCAGGGCTGGCTGCCGGGCCGCATGAAGAAGCGGGCGTCGGGCGCCAGATCCAGGCGCCGGTCGATCAGGACCTCGATCGCGGCGTTCAGGTCGATGTCATCGCCCTCCCATTGCCGCCTCAGGCGGCGCGCGCGGCTCAGGCGTCGCGACTGCGGCAAGGCCAGGCGTTGCACAGGAGCGGCGGGCGCAGGCGGCGCCGTGCCGTTCCAGCCGGGCAGCTTCTCGATCACGGTGCACCAGTCCGGCCGGCTGCGGCCCAGCTTGTAGTCCCATTCCGGATAGCGATAGCGCCCCAGTTCCGTTTCGTCGGCAGCTTGCTGTACGTCTTCCTGCCCTTGCGGCGCCGCGTCGCGGGGCTCGGGCGCCATCCCCTGCGAACCCAGGGTCAGTTCAGGCGGCGGTTCGGCCGCGTCGCCGTAGTCCCACAGGTAGGCGTTGTCGTCGCGGTAAGGGACCGGCACGGCGTATTGCTGCGGATTGAAGCGCACCCGCATCTGGCCCAGGTCGTTCGCCAGTACCGACGCCAGGCGGCGAAAGGCCGCCGTGTCCCGCAGGTCGGCGGACTGCGCCTCGAACAATGCCCGCGCCTTGTTCACCCAGTGGTTGTCGTCGCGCAGCGACGGGTCCATCAGCAGACGGCTCATGCGCTGGATCAGCGCCGCGAACCCCAGGTCCGCAGGATCGGGCGGCGGCGGCGCGAACGGTAGGAACCAGCGGCGCACGCCGGGATAGTCCACGGCCAGCAGCCGCTCCACTCGCGCGTCCTCAATGGCGGACACCACTGCCACGCCCATGGGCTTCAGGCTCGCGACCGGTTGCGCCGCCGGCGAATAGCGCAGATGGGCCGCCGCATGCGCCACGGCCGCGCGGTACAGCGCCCAGCGGTCGGCGCCGTCCAGCACGGTGTAGCTGTCCGGCACCAGCAGATGCGTAGGTGCGAGAATGGGGCGCGAAGGCGGACCGTCCAGCGCCGGACGCCGCAAGGCTTCGACCCCCATGGCTCTGCCCGAAAGGCCGCACAGAAGCCATGACAGCCGCGCCTGCGCGGCTTCCAGATCCTGCGCGCCCGCTTCGCCGTTCAGGGCCTCGCGCGCATAGGCATCGCGCAACTGGAAGTAGGCGCGCAGCAAGGCGGGCTGGCGTTCGTAGCGCCGCAGGCCCGCCAGCATCCAGCGCCCCAGCCCGCCCGCCGTCAGCTTCGCCATCAACTGGTCGAGCCGCTCCGCCACGGCTGCGGCGCACTCCGCGTCTTCGTCGTGCAGCAAGTCGATCCAGCGCCGCACTGCCGCGGCCTGGTCCTCGCCGCTGCGCGCGGCCAGGCGGCGCAACTTGTCGTCCAGCGTGCCTGCCAGGCGTGCGCCGGCGCCGGCTCCCTCCCCCGCGGACAGGACGGCTCGCATGTTCATTCCAGGTTCGCATCGACCAGCGCCCGCAGCGCGGCCGCCATGTCGGGGTCGTCAGTCAGCGCACGCGTCATCGTCATGTCGCAGCTCTCGGCGGGACTGACGCCGTCGCGGATCAGGATGCCGGCGTAGATCAGCATGCGGGTGGACACGCCCTCGTCCAGCCCATGGCGCTTGAGCTCGCGCGAACTGTGCGCGATCCGCACCAGCCGGTCCGCCAGCCCGACGGCTATGCCCGCCTCGTGCGCCACGATTTCGGCCTCGTGCCCGGGTTCCGGATAGTCGAAATCCAGCGCCACGAAACGCTGCCGGGTGGAGGGCTTGAGGTCCTTGGCGCTGCTCTGGTAGCCAGGGTTGTAGGACACCACCAACTGGAAATCCGGATGGGCTCGCACCACCTCGCCCTTCTTGTCCAGGGGCAGGATGCGCCGCGCATCGGTCAGCGGATGGATGACGACCGTCGTGTCCTGGCGCGCCTCCACGATCTCGTCCAGGTAGCAGATGCCGCCATGGCGTACCGCCAGCGTCAGTGGGCCGTCATGCCAGGCGGTGCCGTCGGCGTCCAACAGGTAGCGGCCCACCAGATCAGAGGCCGTCATGTCCTCGTTGCACGCCAGCGTGACCAGCGGCCGGCCCAGCTTCCAGGCCATGTACTCCACGAACCGCGTCTTGCCGCAGCCGGTGGGACCCTTCAGAATTATTGGCAGCCGATGCGCGTACGCATGTTCGTACAACGCGGTTTCCCGCCCCGTCGGGCGGTAAAAGGGTTCTTGCGCAATCCGGTAGGTATCGAGCGGAGACGGCACGGTTCATGTCCTCGGAAAGCGTCCGTCCGGCACGGCAGGCCGGACGGACCGGATGATCGGCAGGCGCGCCTAGCGATGCTTTGCGTCCTCGTTGGGAATGCCTTCCATCGGGCACTCCGGCGTGCCCACCGTGGACCGGGTAAAGGACTCGACCATCTTGCGCGTGCCCTCCGGATCGTTGATCCAGTTGGCGTAGAAGTTGTAGGGGCAGGCCGCGACGCCCGTGGCCTCCTCGCCGGAATTGATCTTGCCGGTGTAGCCGCGATGCACCAGTTTGAACAGGTGGTTCTGCGACTGCATGTTCTTGCGCGCGTCGCGGATCAGGCTGGTCGACAGCTCGGCGTACTGCACGCCCATGTCTTCCTCGCCGCATTCGCCCAGCGTGCGGCCGTCGAAGCCGATGATGGCCGAATGGCCGAAGTAGGAATAGACGCCATCGAAACCCGCGGCGTTGGCCACCGCCACATAGACGTTGTTCATCCACGCCATGGCCTTGGACACCATGACCTGCTGATCCTTGGCCGGGTACATATAGCCCTGGCAGCGTACGATCAGTTCCGCGCCGCGCATGGCGCAATCGCGCCAGATCTCGGGGTAATTGCCGTCGTCGCAAATGATGAGGCTGATCTTCAAGCCCTTGGGGCCTTCCGACACATAGGTGCAATCGCCCGGATACCAGCCTTCGATCGGCACCCAGGGCATGATCTTGCGGTACTTCTGTACGATCTCGCCCTTGTTGTTCATCAGGATGAGCGTGTTGTAGGGCGCCTTGTTGGGGTGCTCTTCGTGGCGCTCCCCCGTCAGCGAGAACACGCCCCAGACGTTGGCCTTGCGGCAGGCGTCGGCGAACACCGCGGTCTCTTCGCCCGGAATGGCCGACGCGGTTTCGTACATTTCCTTGGCGTCGTACATGATGCCGTGGGTCGAGTACTCGGGGAAGATGACCAGGTCCATGCCGGGCAGGCCGCGCTTCATGCCCACGACCATGTCGGCGATCTTGCGGGCGTTCTCCATCACCTCCGCGCGGGTGTGCAGCCGCGGCATCTTGTAGTTCACGACGGCCACGCCCACGCAATCGTTGCTGCTGGAGATATCTCCATGTCTCATGACAATGCTCCTCGGTGGTTGACGGTCATACCGTCAGGAAAGATCTGACTTTTTCCTGGTCCAGGTTCTCGCGGCACGCCTCATGCACGATGCGGCCCCGATCTATCACCAGGAAGCGGTCGGCCAGGTCCAATGCGAAGCCCAACATCTGTTCCGACACGACGATGGCGAAGCCGCGTTCCTCGCGCAGCGCATTCAGGACCCGCGCGATGTCCTTGATAATGGAAGGCTGGATGCCCTCGGTAGGCTCGTCCAGGATCAGCACGCGCGGATCGGAAATGAGCGCCCGGGCGATCGCCAATTGCTGCTGCTGTCCGCCGGACAGGTTGCCGCCTTTGCGCCGGCGCATCTCATGCAGGACCGGAAAAAACCGGTACAGGTATTCCGGCACGGCCTTGAGCCCGCTGCGCTCGGCGCCCGTCAGGATGTTCTGCTCCACGGTCAGGAACGGGAAGATCATCCTGCCCTGCGGCACGAAGGCCAGCCCATTGCGTACACGCTGGTAGCTCTCCATGCCCGCCAGTTCCACGCCGTCCAGCCGGATGCTGCCCGAGCCCGACCGCAGCATGCCGATCAGCGCCTTGAGCAAGGTGGTCTTGCCCATGCCGTTGCGGCCCATGATGGCCACGGATTCCCGGGGCGCCACGTCGAAGCACACGTCGTGAACGACGTGGGATTCCCCGTAACTCACGTTCAGCTTGTCGATCTGGAACACGGCGCGCCCTCCTATCAATGGCCCAGGTACACATCCAGCACGCGCGGATCGGCTTGCACCTCGGCCACGGTGCCTTCGCTCAGCAGCCGGCCCTGGTGCAGCACGGTGACTTTGTGCGCGATGCGCTTGACGAAATCCATGTCGTGCTCGATGACGACCATCGATTTGCCGCGCGAGATCCGCGCCAACAGCTCGGCGGTCTGTTCGCGTTCGCGCGGACTCATGCCGGCCACCGGTTCATCCAGCAATAGCAGCTGCGGGCTCTGCATCAGCAGCATGCCGATCTCCAGCCATTGCTTCTGCCCGTGGCTCAGGCGGCCCGCCTTCTCCGCCAGGCGGTCCTGCAGAAACACTTGTGCGGCCATGTCCTGGATGCGCTCGCGGATGTCGGCCGTACGCCGGAACCGCAACGAGCGGACCACGCCGTGCGCGTTGGGCAACGAGATCTCGAAGTTCTCCAGCACGGTCAGGTCTTCGTAGACCGATGGCGTCTGGAACTTGCGTCCCACGCCGGCGCGCACAATGTCGAATTCCGCCATCCGCACCAGGTCGCGGCCCTGGAACATCACTCGGCCCGCGGACGGCCGGGTCTTGCCGCAGATGATGTCCAGCAGCGTGGTCTTGCCCGCGCCGTTGGGGCCGATGATGACGCGCAGTTCGTCCTGTGCCACGCGCAGGCTCAGCCCGTCCACGGCCCGAAAGCCGTCGAACGAGACTGTCAGATCCTCGACGCTCAGGATGGCGCCCGGCGCCGGGCGGTCGCTGCTCATGTCCATGCTGGCGGGCTCCTGCAGGTCCAGGGTGGCGCTCATCGCGCGCTCCCCGCGGCGCGGCGCGCCTGGATCTGGCCGAACACGCCGGCCAGGCCGTTGGGCATGATCACGACCACCGCAATGAAGATGGCGCCCAGGAAGTACAGCCACACTTCCGGGAAGGTCTCGGACAGATAGGATTTGAGAAAGCCGATCAGCAAGGCGCCAACCACGGCTCCGGGAATCGACAGGCGGCCGCCGACCGCGGCATAGATCACCATTTCGATCGACGCCACCACGCCGATCGCTCCCGGGGAGATCAGGCCCACCTGCAGGGTGAAGAATGCGCCGCCGATGGACGAAAGGACCGCAGCCACCGCGAAAATGCAGGCTTTCACGTGCGCCGTGTCGTAGCCCGAGAAGCGCACGCGGTCCTCGCGGTCGCGGATGGCGATCAGGATCTTGCCCAACCGGCTGCGCACGATCGCCAGCGCCGCCAACATCGCCACGATCAGCGCCCCAGCCTCGATGAAGTACAGCGCCTGCTTGCCATCGTCGCCGACGATGTCCCAGCCCAGCAGCGTGCGGAAGTCGGTAATGCCATTGGCCCCGCCCGTGTCTCCCTGCTGGCCGATGATGAGGACAGTCAGCGTCATCGCCAGGGCCAGCGTCACGATGGCGAAGTACACCCCGCTGACCCGCTTGCGGAAAATTGCCAAGGAAAACAGATAGGCGGCCAGGCCCGGCAGGACCACGATCAGCAAGAGCGTCAGCGTCAGCGAGTGGAACGGCTGCCACCAGACCGGCAGGCTATCCACGCTGCTCCACACCATGAAGTCGGGCAGTTCCGGCGCGGAAGCCTCCAGCTTCAGGAACATGGCCATCATGTAGCCGCCCAGCCCGAAGAATATGCCTTGCCCCAGGCTCAACACGCCGCTGTAGCCCCAGGTCAGCACGATGCCTATCGCCACGAAGGCGAACGCCATGTACTTGCCGACCAGGTTCAGCCGGAACGGATCCAGCGACAGGGGCAGCACAGCCAGGATCAGCGCCGCGACCAGCAGGATCGCGATCTCTTCGGTTTTCCGGTGCAGGGCCTTCATCGCATCACCCCCGAGTCTTATTGGCGAACAGCCCGTTTGGGCGGAAATAGAGCACTACGATCACCAGGACCAGGATCGTGACCTTGGCCATCGAGCCGCTCATCAGGTATTCCAGCGTGGTCTGCGACTGCGCGATGGCCAGGCCGGAAAACGCCGTTCCCAACAGACTCTGCACGCCGCCGAACACCACCACGATGAACGAGTCGACGATGTAGAGCTGGCCGGTGCCGGGGTTGGTCGACCCGATCATGGTGAAGACACAGCCGGCGATCCCCGCCAGGCCGGAACCCAGCGCGAAGGTCAGCGCGTCCACGCGCCGCGTGTTGATGCCGACGGCGCCTGCCATCGCGCGGTTCTGCGTGACGGCGCGCACCCGCAGGCCCCAGGCGCTGCGATAAAGCAGCAGGTACACGCCCACGGCCACCAGCAATGTCAGGCCGAGGATGAAAATGCGGTTCAGCGGGAACTGCAGGTCGGGCGTGGGCTCCCACGCGCCGCTGAGCCAGGAGGCCAGCGGCACGCTGACCTCCTGCGCGCCGAATATCGAGCGGTAGGCTTGCTGCAGGATCAGGCTCAAGCCCCAGGTCGCCAGCAGCGTGTCCAGCGGACGGTTGTAGAACCAGCGTATGAAGCCGCGCTCAAGCACATAGCCAAATGCGAAGGTAACCAGGAACGCCAGCGGAATGGCCGCGAACAGATAAACGTCCATCCAGCCCGGCGCCCAATGCTGGAACGCCGCCGAGACCAGATAGGTCGTGTAGGCCCCCATGGCCATCAGTTCGCCGTGGGCCATATTGATGACGCCCATCAGGCCGAACACGACGGCCAGGCCGATCGCCATCAGCAGAAGAATGCTGAAGAGGCTGATCCCGTTGAAAAACTGCATTGCCGCAATGTCGAGATTCATGGTCACGTTCCAGGCTGTGCCGGCGGCATCGCCGCCGGCCATGGGCTCGCGCGCATCCGCCAGCGCGCGCTACAGCTTCGGGAAGGGATTGGGTTCGATCAGGTCCGCCGATTCCCAGACGATGTCGAACTGCCCATCGGGCCGGGCCTTGCCCACGCGTACCTTCTTCCAGACGTGATGGTTGGTTTCATGCACGCGCACGGTGCCCTCCGGCGCTTGCAATGTGAGACCCGCCGAGGCCGCGATCACCTTGTCGGGATCGAACGAACCGGCCTTCTCCACGCCGAGCTTCCACAGGTACACGCTGTTGTAGGCAACCTCCATCGGGTCGCCGATGACGCGGTCCTGGCCGTACTTGGCCTTGAACGCTTTGACGAACTTTTCGTTGGCCGGATTCTGCAGGCTCTGGAAATAACCCATGCAGGCGTAGTAACCCGCCGCGTTGTCCTTGCCTATGCCTTCGATCTCGTTCTCGGACACCACCGTGGACAGCAGCACGACGCGGGTTCCGTCCAGGCCGGCCGCGCGCAGCTGCTTGTAGAACGCCACGTTCGAACCGCCCACCACGGTGCTGTAGATGCACTCGGGCTTGGCCGCCTTGATCTTGTTGATGATGGAAGAAAATTCCGTGTGCCCCAGCGGCGCGTACTCTTCTCCCACCACCTTGGCGTTCATGCGCGCGATGGCCGGCTTGGCGATCTTGTTGCAGGTGCGCGGATAGATGTAGTCGGAGCCGACCAGGAAGAAGGTCTTGCCCTTTTCTCGCGCCATCCACTCCACCGCCGCGATCACGGACTGCGTGGCTTCCTGCGACGGGTAGAACACCCGCGCATCCTGCTCCTGGCCCTCGTAGTAGGTCGGGTAGTAAAGCAGGCCCTTGCTGCGCGAGAGCACGGGCAGCAAGGCCTTGCGCGAGGCCGAGGTATAGCAGCCCACGATGGCCGCGACCTTGTCGCGGTCGAGCAGCTTGCGCGCCTTCTCGGCGAACACCGCGTTCTCGCTCGCGCCGTCTTCGACCACGGGTTCGATCTTGCGGCCCATCACGCCGCCCGCGGCGTTGATCTCTTCGATCGCCAGCTTTTCCGCGTCCACCAGCGAAGCCTCGGCGATGGCGATGGTGCCGGACAGGGAATGCAGCAGGCCCAGTTTGACGGTGTCTTGGGCGTAAGCCTGGCGGGGCAAGGCTGCCATCCCCGATGCGGCACTCAGTAAGACCATGGAGCCGCTGTGCTGCAGAAAGCGGCGGCGGTTGTATACGCTCATCGTTGCGCTCCTGTGCGTTTCTGAAGGCAAGCCTCCGGCCGGGGCTTGCACGCAAGCCCTGAACTGCCCGGGATTGGACAGGCGCCATTGCCCACCACATCACGACGACTGCCGTCCGCCCGCAGCGTCCACGTTTCTTCAGGCAAAGCTGCGCCCACGGCGCAGCGAAACGCCATTCGAAGAGAAGCGATGGAC
>NZ_JCBAMT010000052.1:0-47856 GCF_059760445.1 Achromobacter sp. D7-1
CATTGAGGGCCGGGCCGGTACGGGAGCACGCAATACCGCGTCATAAAAGGCTCGCGGGGAACGCGGTATCGGTGTCAGAACACTGGCCCTGCAATCGTCCGACAGGGGGATCAATCGTCGGTCAATCTGGCGCAAGGCCGTAATCTGAGCGCTCAGTCTAATGGCGCGGGTCTGACATGGTCCTGAAAGTGCGGATCTCTTTTTCGCCAGGGCGTAGCGGAAAGGGGCGGCCTGAACGGAGGCAAAAAAAAAGCTCCATAAGGAGCTTTTGAAAGGCCGGGCGGGCGCAGCAGTCCCGTCCGGCGGGGGATGGCCGTTTATGCGTTGATGTCGTTGTCCTTGGATTCGCGCACGAACAGCGTGCCGATGACCAGGGTCATGACTGCAATGATGATCGGATACCACAAGCCGTCGTAGATGTTGCCGGTTGCGGCAACCACGGCGAAGGCGACCGGGGGCAGGAAGCCGCCGAACCAGCCGTTGCCGATGTGGTAGGGCAGGCTCATCGACGTGTAGCGGATGCGGGTCGGGAACATTTCCACCAGCATGGCGGCGATCGGGCCGTACACCATGGTCACGTAGAGCACCAGGATGGTCAGCAGCACCACGACCATGACGTTGTTGCTTTGCGCCGGGTCAGCCTTGGCGGGGTAGCCGTGGCTGCGGATCGCGGTGGTCAGCGACTTGTCCAGTTCGGCGGCCTTGGCCTTGAAGTCCGCCGGGGCCATGGTCTTGCCGTCGAACGAGGCGAACTCGTCGTTGCCGATCTTGACCTTGGCGACCGAGCCGGCCGGCGCTGCTTCGTTCTTGTAGTTCACCGAGTTGCGGGCCATGAACGACTTGACCACGTCGCAAGAACTGGTGAACGACGAGGTACCCACCGGATTGAACTGGAACGAGCAGGTGGCCGGGTCCGCGATCACGGTGACCGGGGCCGTGGCCTGAGCCTTTTCCAGCGCCGGATTGGCGAAGTGCGTGATGCCCTGGAAGATCGGGAAGTAGGTGATCGCGGCGATCAGGCAGCCTGCCATGATGATGGGCTTGCGGCCGATCTTGTCGGACAGCGCGCCGAAGACCACGAAGAACGGAGTGCCGATCAGGAGCGCGATGGCGATCATGATGTTGGCGGTATTGGCGTCGACCTTCAGCGTCTGCGTCAGGAAGAACAGGGCGTAGAACTGGCCCGTGTACCAGACCACGGCCTGGCCGGCGGTCAGGCCCAGCAGCGCCAGGATCACGACCTTCAGGTTCTTCCATTGGCCGAACGATTCAGCGATCGGCGCCTTGGAGCCCTTGCCTTCTTCCTTCATGCGCTTGAAGGTCGGCGATTCGCTCAGTTGCAGGCGGATCCACACCGAGATGCCCAGCAGCACGACCGAGATCAGGAACGGAATGCGCCAGCCCCAGGCCTTGAATTCGTCTTCGCCCATGAACGTGCGGATGCCGAGGATGACCAGCAGCGACAGGAAGAGGCCCAGGGTCGCGGTGGTCTGGATCCAGGACGTGTAGAAGCCGCGGCGGCCATGCGGCGCGTGTTCCGCGACGTAGGTCGCGGCGCCGCCGTACTCGCCGCCCAGCGCCAGGCCTTGCAGCAGGCGCAGCACGATCAGGATGGCGGGAGCGGCCAGGCCGATGCTGGCGTAGCTGGGCAGCACGCCCACGAGGAACGTGGACAAGCCCATGATCACGATCGTGACCAGGAAGGTGTATTTACGTCCGACCAGGTCGCCCAGGCGGCCGAACACCAGCGCGCCGAACGGCCGCACGGCGAAACCGGCGGCGAACGCCAGCAGGGCGAAGATGAAGCCCGCGGTGGGGTTCACGCCCGAGAAGAAGTGTTGCGCGATGATGGCTGCGAGCGAGCCGTAGAGGTAAAAGTCGTACCACTCGAAAACCGTGCCCAGCGACGACGCAAAGATGACGCGGCGCTCATCCTTGGTCATCGGGCGCGGATCCGCGGATGGACCGCGGCCTGCCATGGTTGTTGTGCTCATGATGTCTCCTCGGTTTTTATGGCCGGCGGTTGTCCGCCGTGCTCCGCCCGCAGCCGGCGAGACCGACATTGAGCTATACGCAACATTGGGGGGCGAGGCTGACGAGGTTCTGACGAGATCCTTACTTGAGTCTTAAAATTGAAACAATAAGTAACTGTTCCCTGGGGCGCTAGGGATAGTCCTAGGGTGCAGCGGACGAATCCGGGGCCTCGGCATAAAGCGGAAAGACCACGCGGATGCGCATGCCGGGCAGGTTCGAATGCGCCGTGGGGTGATCGTTGATTTCGACGCTGGCCTGATGTTTCTGGGCGATCTCCCGCACGATGGCGAGGCCCAGTCCGCTGCCGTCGGACTGGGTGCCCAGCACGCGGTAGAAGCGGTCGAACACGCGTTCGCGTTCCTCTGGCGGAATGCCGGGGCCTGAGTCTTCCACCTCCAGCACCGCATGCCCGTCCTGGACCTGCGCGCGCACGGTGATATGGCCGCCGCGCGGCGTGTAGCGCAGCGCGTTGTCCACCAGGTTGTTGAGCAGTTCGGCCAACAGCAGGGGGTTGCCGTTGATCTCCACCGGGTGGTCGGAGCCTTCGAAGCCCAGATCAGTGCTCAGCGCGAGCGCCTGCGGCACCCAGTGCATGGCCTGTTCGTAGGCGATGGTATTGATGTCCGTGCGCGTGAGGCCGATGGCGCTGGGGTTTTCGGCCCGTGCCAGCAACAGCAGCTGGTTCACCAGGCGCGTGGCGCGCTCAGAACCGGTCACCAGTTGGCGCAGGCTGGACTGCATTTCCTCGGGGCTGGCGTCGCGCAAGGCCAGTTCGGCCTGAGTGCGCAGCCCGGCCAGTGGGGTCTTCAACTGGTGCGCGGCGTCGGCGACGAAGCGGCGTTGCGCCTGCACGTTGGACGAAAGCCGGTCCAGCAGGTCGTTCATCGCGGCCACCAGGGGCGCGATCTCGGTCGGCGCGGCGCGCTCGTCGATGGGGGAAAGGTCGTCGGGCCGGCGCGCCCGCAGACGCTGCTGCAGCGCGTTCAACGGCGCCACCCCGCGCGACAGCCCGAACCACACCAGCAGCACGGCGACGGGCAATACCACGAACTGTGGAATGATCACGCCCTTGATGATGTCGTTGGCCAGTTGCGTGCGTTTTTCGACGGTTTCGGCCGCGATCAACAGCGCCGGCTGCGTATCGGGCAAGTGCAGGTCCACCCAGGTGAACGCAAGCCGGATGCCGAAGCCGCGCAAGGTGGCGTCTTCGTATTGCACTTCGCCCGGGCGGGGCTGGCCCACGGTGGAGGGCAGGGGCAGCGCGCGGTCACCGCCCAGGTATTCGCCGCGGCTGCCCAGCGCCAGCCAGAACACGCTGTCGGTCTCGTCGGCGTGCAGCACCTCGCGTGCGGTGTCGGTCATCTTCAGCACGGCCCGGCCGTCCTGCGCGTGGACCTGCAGGGTCAGGACGTGGAGGTTGTTGGCCAGCGCGCGGTCGTAAGGCACGTTGGCGATGTTCTGGGCCACCACGTAGGTGATGGCCACGCTCATGGGCCACAGGAGGAATAGCGGCGCCAGCATCCAGTCCAGGATCTCGCCCAGCAGGGAGCGCTGCGGCGGCGCGAAGCTCGGACCCTTGGCCCCCGCCCGCATGACATCCAGTGCTTCCTGGTTCAGCGCTTCCGGCGGCGCCGCTTCAGCTTGCGAGGTACGCCGCACCCTGGTCCCGCTCAAGACAGTAGCCCAGGCCGCGCACGGTCACGATCTTCACGCCGCTGGGTTCCAGCTTCTTGCGCAGGCGGTGGACGTAGACCTCGATGGCGTTGGTGCTGACCTCTTCGCCCCATTCGCACAGGTGGTCGACCAGCTGGGTCTTGCTGACCATGCGGCCGCTGCGCGTCAGGAGGATCTCGAGCAGGCTGACTTCGCGCGCCGACAGGTCCAGGGTCTGGTCGTCGACCATGGCGACGCGGCCTGTCTGGTCGAACAGCAGGCGGCCGTGCTTGATCATGGTGGCGCCGCCGCCCGCGCCGCGCCGGGTCAGGGCCCGCACGCGGGCCTCGAGCTCGGATAGCGCGAAAGGCTTGGCCATGTAATCGTCGGCGCCCAGGTCCAGGCCCTTGACGCGCTGCTCGATGCTGTCGGCCGCCGTCAGGATGAGCACCGGCAGGGCGGAGTTGCGGGCGCGCAGGCGCCGCAGCACTTCCAGCCCGGCCAGTTGCGGCAGGCCGAGGTCCAGGATGAGCAGGTCGAACGCCTGGGCCGCCAGCGCTGAATCGGCCGCCAGCCCATCGCGCACAGCGTCCACGGCGTAGCCATTGTGGCGCAACGAACGGGACAGGCCGTCGGCCAGGATGCTGTCGTCTTCGGCGATCAGGATGCGCATGGGCTACAGTGAGAAAAGACCCCGCGGCGCAAAGGGGACAAAACGCCGGGTTCGTCTGGCATTCTGGCATAGGGCGCCATGCTTGCCACTCAGGGTATACGTGCAAAACACTGGCACACTGGTTTTATGTACAGTATAATCCGATGCCATAATCTGACCCGTTGCTCAAAGCACCCGCCTAAACCTGCGGCACTTCCCTAGACACCAGATACGTTACAGACAGGACTCTACATGGACGACAAAACCACCAAGGCCGCCGCATCGGAAAAGGCCAAGGCGCTTGCCGCCGCGCTTTCGCAGATCGAAAAGCAGTTCGGCAAGGGCTCGATCATGCGCTACGGCGACAACGATGTTTCGCATGACATCCAGGTGGTTTCCACGGGCTCCCTGGGGCTGGACATCGCGCTGGGCGTCGGTGGCCTGCCGCGTGGCCGCGTGGTTGAAATCTACGGTCCGGAATCCTCGGGCAAGACCACGCTGACCCTGCAAGTGGTCGCTGAAATGCAAAAGCTGGGCGGCACCTGCGCCTTCGTCGACGCCGAACACGCGCTGGACGTGCAATACGCCTCCAAGCTGGGCGTGAACCTGGCCGACCTGCTGATCTCGCAGCCGGACACGGGCGAGCAGGCCCTGGAAATCACCGATGCGTTGGTGCGCTCCGGTTCGGTTGACCTGATCGTCATCGACTCGGTGGCCGCGCTGGTGCCCAAGGCCGAAATCGAAGGCGAAATGGGCGATTCCCTGCCCGGCCTGCAAGCCCGCCTGATGAGCCAGGCGCTGCGCAAGCTCACCGCCACCATCAAGAAGACCAACTGCATGGTCATCTTCATCAACCAGATCCGCATGAAGATCGGCGTGATGTTCGGCAACCCCGAAACCACCACCGGCGGCAACGCGCTCAAGTTCTACGCCTCGGTGCGCCTGGACATCCGCCGCATCGGTTCCATCAAGAAGGGCGACGAGGTCGTCGGCAACGAAACCCGCGTCAAGGTCGTGAAGAACAAGGTCGCGCCGCCGTTCAAGCAGGCCGAATTCGACATCATGTACGGCGCCGGCATCTCGCGCGAAGGCGAAATCATCGACCTGGGCGTGGCCGCCAACGTCGTGGACAAGTCCGGCGCCTGGTACAGCTACAACGGCAACCGCATCGGCCAGGGCAAGGACAATGTCCGCGAGTACCTGAAAGAGCACAAGGCACTCGCCATCGAAATCGAGAACCGCGTCCGCGAGAACCAGGGCATCGTCAGCCGCGCGGCCGAGTTCGTGCCGACCGCGGAAGACACCGCCGAAGAGTAATCGGATCGGGGGCGGGCCTTGCGCAGCGGATTCATATCTGCCGCCAGCGGCCCGCATATCTCGTCGGGGCAGCCCGAACATGTGCGGCAGGCGCCAGGACGGGCCTGCCGTTATGCATAGCAAGCAGGATACGCATGAGCTGGAAACCGCCGCCCGCTACAGCCGAACGCCTACGCGCCAAGCTGGACGATGAATTCGAAACCGTGGCCAAGCCCCAGGGCTTGCGCCGCACGTCGGATGCGCGCCGCGAGCAGGAAGTGGAATCCGGCGAGGCGCCGGATTCATGGAGCCGCAGCTCGGAAGCGGGCAGTGTGCGGCGCGGGCGCCGCGCCGCTGCGGCCGAGGACGGCCCGGATGCCGATGGACAAACAGCCCGCAAGGGGCCTTCGTTGAAGATGCGGGCCGTAGGCTATCTGTCGCGACGTGAACATGCCCGCGAGGAATTGGCGCGCAAGCTTGCCGCCCACGCCGAGGATCCGGCCGAGGTCGAGGCCGTGCTCGATGCCCTGGAAAAGGAAGGCTGGCTGTCCACCGAGCGTTTTGCGCAAAGCCTGGTCCATCGGCGCGCCGCGCGCCAGGGGGCGGCGCGCATCGTGCAGGAATTGCGCCAGCACGGGGTGGACGACAACCAGGTCGCCGAATTGCGCGAACAGCTGCGGGCCACCGAGTACGACCGCGCGCTGGAGGTCTGGAAGAAGCGCTTTAGCGCCAAGCCGGAAGACCGTGCGGCCTATGCCAAGCAGGCCCGCTTCCTGGCCAGCCGCGGCTTTGCGCATGACGTGATCCGCCGGATACTGGGCGAGGGCGACGAGGATTGAGCAGCCCTGTTCAGGGCTTGTCCGTATGCCTATGAAAATCCGTCGCGGCGGATTCTCCAAAAGCGAGCCGGCGGGCGGGGCGGGCCTTATTCCTGGATGGCAGACAGGAAGTCCGGGTCCTTGGCCAAGGCTTCGGTGCTGAGCCGTATCGAATCGTTTAGCGAAGTGAAGAAATTGGCGAACTTGTTCGTGCGTCGCTTGGTTTCCTTGGTTTGCGTATACACGGGCTTCTGCGTGGCCTTGTCGGTCACGACATAAGCAATACGCAGTGTCCAGTCCACCGAATAACCCAGGTCGTCCGCCAGGAATTCCTCGACTTCGGCGGTCAATAGACGGCGTTGTTGGTTGCCATTGACCTTGACGCCGATGAAGCGCAGTTCGGCAAAGGTGGCGTCCCGGACAAAGTCCTTGACGTCCTTTTCGAGCAATATGTTTCCGATCGCGGTGTTGCGGACCTGATTCGGAGCGATTTGCGGAGCGCGGTAGCTGCCAGCGGAGTTCGGTGAGCTGGCCTGCTGGGAGGTCGACAGGCCGGCGTTGGCGTAGCGCTGGGATTTGGGCTGTTCTGCAGTCTCTTTCTTGTTGGGTTCGTAAGTGAAGTCACCGACTTCGACGGCCCCTTCAGCGCTGATCACCGACGAAGGCGAGTACTGGACCGGGAGCGTGTTCGGAACGTTGCCACAACCCGCCAGCAAGGCGATGGAAGCAAGAATGGTCGAACGCCCGATAACGCGCGCTGAGAACAACGATTGCAAGAACATGTTTTGCTGCCGACTCGAAGGTTTGAGGGAGCAGCATTCTAAACCTTATGTACCAAATTGAATCTTATTATTTTTTAATGTATCGCGAGTCGGCGGCGCACGGCAGGGGCGCTATTTCGCCGATTTGATCCCCGACAAGGTCTTGAAGCACACATTCCGGGTGATGGTCAGGAACTCATCGATATACGACGCGTCCGTGTCTTCGCTGCGCACCGTGGCGTACAACGTGCGCCATACGCCTTGCGGGCCCAGTCGACACTGCCGCAGCCAGCCCTGATTCATGTATTCCGTCAGCGCCCAGTTGGGTAGCGCGGCCACGCCGCGGTTGCTGGCCACCAGTTGCGCAATGATGGGTGTGAGCTCCGCGCGGCGGATGGCGGCGGGTTCCACGTCGGCCGGGTCGAGGAACGCCGTGAAAACGTCCAGGCGCTGCTTGTCCACCGGGTAGGTGATCAGCGTCTGGTCGGCCAACTGGTCCGGCATGACGAACTTGCTGCCGGCCAGGGGATTGGATTCCGACACTGCCAGCACCAACTCATATTTGAACAGCGGCAGGTATTCCACCGCGTCCAGCGGTTGGGGATCGGACGTAATGACCAGATCCAGGTCGCCGCGCACCAGGGCGGGCAGGGGAGCGAAGGAAAACGCCGCCGACAGATCCAGCGCCACGTCTGGCCATTGCACCCGGAAAGCATCCAGCGCCGGCATCAACCACTGAAAGCAGGAATGGCAGTCGATCGCCAGGTGCAGCCGCCCTGTGCGGCCCGCGGCCAGCCGCTGCAGGTCCCGTTCCGTCGCGCGGATGCGCGGCAGCACCTCGTCCGCCAGCGCCAGCACCCGCAGGCCCGCTGTCGTCAGCCGCGCCGGCCGCGTGCGGCGGTTCAGCAAAGGAGTGCCCAGCCGGGTTTCCAGGTCGCGCAACTGGTGCGACAAGGCCGACTGGGTCAGATGCAGGCGCTCGGCAGCTTCCTGCAGGCTGCCGCCGTCGCGGATGGCGGTGAGCGTTTCAAGATGGCGGATTTCAAGCATGGGTGACTGCAGGGATCGGGAATAAGCTCATATTGTATGAGATTTCCTCATTTTATGAATGTAGACATTGATTTTGATTCATTTTGGTTTGGCCTCAGAATAGCTGCCACTTGAACAAATTTTGTCTAAGGGCGGTGATGTCATGACTATTATTCATAATTTGGGGTTCCCCCGCATCGGTGCTCAGCGTGAACTGAAGCGCGCGGTTGAGGCTTATTGGGCCGGCAAGCAGACCGCCGAAGAACTCGAACAGACCGGTCGCGACCTGCGCGCCAAGCACTGGAAGCTGCAGGCTGCAGCCGGCCTGAAGTTCGTACCGGTGGGTGACTTCGCCTGGTACGACCAGATCCTGGAATGGACCACGCTGCTGGGCGCCGTGCCCGCCCGTTTCGGCCAGAAGGACAACGAGCCCGTCACGCTGGACACGCTGTTCCGCATGGGGCGCGGCCGCGCGCCGTCGGGCAAGCCCGCCGCCGCCTGCGAAATGACCAAGTGGTTCGACACCAATTACCACTACATCGTGCCGGAACTGGTGCCGGGCCAGACCTTCCGCATCGCCCGCGAATCGCTGTTCGAACAGATCCAGGAAGCACAGGCGCAGGGTTACGCCGTCAAGCCCGTGATCCCCGGTCCGCTGACCTGGCTGTACCAGGGCAAGGGCGACGCCTTTGCCGCTGGCGCCGCCGACGCGGGCAAGCTGCAACTGCTGGCCGCGTTGCTGCCCATCTACCAGGAAGTGCTGGCGCGCTTCGCCAAGCTGGGCGTGCAGTGGGTGCAGATCGACGAGCCCATCCTGGCGCTGGATCTGCCGCAAGCCTGGCGCGATGCGTTCAAGCAGACCTATGACCAGTTGTCCGCCAGCCCGGTCAAGCTGCTGGTGGCCACCTATTTCGACGGCCTGAAGGACAACCTGCCGACTGCGCTGGGCCTACCCGTGGCCGGCCTGCACGTGGACCTGGTCCGCGCGCCCGAGCAACTGGCGGAAGTGGTTTCCGGCCTGGGCGCCGAGCAGGTGCTGTCTGCCGGCGTGATCAATGGCCGCAACATCTGGCGCACCGACCTGGACGCCGCCATTGCCACGCTGACCCCGATCAAGCAGCAATTGGGCGACCGCCTGTGGCTGGCGCCGTCATGCTCGCTGCTGCACGTGCCGGTGGACTTGGCCCATGAAACCGAGCTGGACGCCGAACTCAAGAGCTGGCTGTCCTTCGCCGCGCAAAAGCTGGAAGAACTGAGCCTGCTGGGCCGCGCCCTGGACGGCGCGACGCAAGCCGCCGCGCAGGACGGCCTGGCCAGGCAGCGCGCCGCGCTGGCCGCCCGCCGTTCTTCGACCCGCATCCATAATCCGGCCGTCGGCCAGCGCATGGCCGGCGCCGCCGCCGTGTCGCGCGATCGCGCGCCGTTCGCCGGCCGCATCGCCCGCCAGCAGGAACAGCTGGGCCTGCCCGCCTACCCGACCACGACCATCGGGTCCTTCCCGCAGACTGCCGAAATCCGTGCGCTGCGCCGCGACTGGAAGTCGGGCGCGCTGACGGACTCGGGCTACGAGACTGCCATCCGCAAGGAAATCGAGGAAGTCATCCGCTTCCAGGAGAAAGTTGGCCTGGACGTGCTGGTGCACGGCGAACCCGAGCGCAACGACATGGTGGAGTACTTCGGCGAGCTGCTGGCCGGCTTTGCCTTCACCAAGAACGGCTGGGTCCAGAGCTACGGCTCGCGTTGCGTCAAGCCGCCGATCATTTTCGGCGACGTGGCCCGTCCCGCGCCGATGACGGTGGGCTGGTCGTCGTACGCGCAGTCGCTGACCGACAAGCCGGTCAAGGGCATGCTGACCGGGCCGGTCACCATCCTGCAATGGTCGTTCGTGCGCGACGACCAGCCGCGCGAGCAGACCTGCCGCCAACTGGCGCTGGCGCTGCGCGACGAAGTGGTGGACCTGGAATCCGCCGGCATCAGCGTCATCCAGATCGACGAGCCCGCCATCCGCGAAGGCCTGCCGCTGCGCCGCGCCGATTGGCAGGCCTACCTGGACTGGGCCGTGGATTGCTTCCGCCTGTCGACCGCCGGCGTGCGCGACGAGACGCAGATCCATACGCACATGTGCTATTCGGAGTTCAACGACATCATCGAATCCATCGCCGCCATGGACGCGGACGTGATCACGATCGAAACGTCGCGCTCCAACATGGAGCTGCTCAAGGCCTTCGAGGACTTCCGCTATCCCAACGACATCGGTCCTGGCGTGTACGACATCCATTCGCCGAATGTGCCCGAAGTGGATTGGATGGTCGGCCTGATGGAGAAGGCTGCGGCCCGCCTGCCCAAGGAGCGCCTGTGGGTCAATCCTGACTGCGGCCTGAAGACGCGCGCCTGGCCTGAAACCGAAGCCGCGCTGATCGGCATGGTGGAGGCGGCGCGGGCCTTGCGCCAGGCGGCCTGAGCAGACAGCTAGCCGTTGCGCCGCCGGATTCCATGGGTCCGGCGCCCACCCTGATCCGCGCATGCCGCGCGCGGATCAGGGTTTTTTCTTTGCAGCCGCAAGGTCTCTGTGATGGCTGCAAACCACAGCTTGGGCGCGGCGCCGATGTTTTTTTCAATCCTGCTTGAACGAAATTTCGCGGCATGGGTCAATACGCAAAATCCCATTGCTGGATCCTTGTCGTTCCTATGATTCTCCAAGGCCCCTGTCGGCCCGATCTGCTGCTAGCAGAGACGCTGCCCGACATTCTGGAAGCCACGATCCGCCGGCATCCCGCCGCCGCTGCCATTCATTGGCTGGATCAAACCCTCACTTACGACATGCTCGGCCAGCGCGCCGACCTGGCCGCGCATCATCTGATTGCGGCCGGCGTGCGCCCCGGCGATATCGTGGGCCTGTGCCTGCCGCGTGGGGCGGACCTGCTGGTGATGCAGGCGGCCATCGCCAAGGCCGGCGCCGCCTGGCTGCCGTTTGAATCGGATACGCCACCGGACCGCATGCAGGTCTGCCTGCAGGATGCGGGGGCCAACGGCTTGATCGCGGGCGCCGAGGTCCGGTTGGACGGCATGTCTACCTGGACCACCTGGGCGCTGTCGGAACCGGTGGACGGCGCCTTGCGCAGACGGGACGGGCTGCGGCCCGAGCATCCCGCCTACGTCATCTACACCTCGGGCTCCACCGGCAAGCCCAAGGGCGTACCCATCAGCCACGCCAGCATCTGTCATTTCCTGCGCAGCGAAAACGAAGTGCTGGGCGTGCGCCATGAAGACAAGGTCTACCAGGGCTTCTCGGTGGCCTTCGACATGTCGTTCGAAGAGATTTGGATCAGCTATCTCGTGGGCGCGTCCTTATGGGTCGCGCCCAAGATGCTGACCACGGATCCGGAAGGCTTGCCGGACGCCCTGGCGCGGGAAGGTGTCACCGTGCTGCATGCGGTGCCGACCTTGCTCGCCCTGTTCGCGCGCGACGTACCCGGACTGCGCATCGTCAACCTGGGCGGCGAGGTCTGTCCGGACTTCCTGGTGCCGCGCTGGGCCACGCCCGGCAGGCGCCTGTTCAATACCTACGGTCCCACCGAGACCACGGTGTCCGCCAGCCTGGCGGAACTCCTGCCCGGCCAGCCCGTGACCATAGGCGCGCCGCTGCCCAACTACGGCATGCTGGTGCGCGGCGAGGACGGCGCGGTGCTGCCGCAAGGACAAGTGGGTGAGCTGTGCATCACCGGTCCCGGCGTGGCCGGCGGCTATCTGGGCAGGCCCGAGCTGACGGCCGAGAAATTCCTGGCGAACCCTTGGCCTTGCGCCGATTACGACACCCGCATGTACCGCAGCGGCGATCTGGCGCGGATTGATGAGCATGGCCAGATCCACTGCCTGGGCCGCAGCGACGACCAGGTCAAGGTACGCGGCTTTCGCGTCGAGCTCGGGGAAATCGAGGCCGCGCTTTACCGTTTGCCGGGCGTGGGCGCCGCGGCCGTGGTGCTGCGCGATCTGGCGGGCATCGAGCAACTGGTGGCCTTCCTCAAGCCCGAGGGCGAGGCGCGACTGGACCCGCATGCCTTGCGCGGCGCGCTCGCCGCGGACTTGCCCGCCTACATGATTCCCGCCCGGTTCGAACTGGTGGCCGACGTTCCGCGCCTGACCTCGGGCAAGATCGACCGCAAGGTGCTGAAGGCGCGCGAGCTGGACGCCGTGTCCGAGCCCAGCGGCGAAGACGATGAACCCGTCACGCCGGGCGAACTTGCCTTGCTCGAGGCCTTGCGCCCGCTGTTCCCGGGGCAGCCGTTGCGGCTGGCCAGCGACTTCTTCCGCGACCTGGGCGGCCATTCGCTGCTGGCCGCGCGCCTGGTGTCGGCCTTGCGCAAGCATCCGCATTTTTCCGCGCTGACCATGCACGAGCTGTACCAGCATTCCGTCCTGGGCGTGCTGGCAGCCCGGCTGGACGCGCTGGCCGCGGCCGAAATGGCCGCGACCGCACCGGCCGGCGTCGCCGGAACTGGCAACGATCCGGCGGCCGCGCCCGAGTGGCGCCGCTGGACCTGCGGCCTGGCGCAGTTGGCAGCCTTGCCGCTGCTGATCGGCGTGCGCATGCTGATCTGGCTGACGCCGTTCTTCACCTACCACTACTGGACGGGCGACGAGGGCGACTCCGTCTGGCGCGCGGTGGCCCTGTCCATCGCCAGCTACCTGGCGTGCAACCTGCTCAGCTTCGGCGTGGCCGTGGCCTGCAAGTGGGGCATCCTGGGCCGGCTCAAGCCCGGCCGCTACCCACTGTACGGCTGGCTGTTTTACCGCTGGTGGCTGGTGGATCGGGTACTGGACATACCGCCCGCGCATCTGCTGGCCGGATCGCCGTTGCAGGTCTGGTACTTGCGGGCGCTGGGCGCGCGCATCGGCCGCGACGCCGCCATCAGCCGCGTCTCCGTGCGCGCGCCCGACCTGCTGTCGGTGGGGAACGGCGTGAGCATCGGCGCGGCGGTCAACCTGGAGAATTTCTCGGTGCGCGGCGGGCAGTGGAGCGTGGGGCCGATCACGCTGGCGGACCAGGCCTACATCGGTTCCTATTCGGTGCTGCAGGGCGATGTGACGATGGGCGAGGGCGCCCGGTTGGACGGCCTGTCTTCCCTGGCGCAGGGCGCCCGCGTGCCCGCAGGTCAGATCTGGAGCGGCGCGCCGGCGCGGCACGATCAGCAGGCCCGCGCTCCCGAGCTGCCGCCGCGGCCCAGGCGCCAGGGCATCTGGAGCCGGCTGGACTGCGTGGCCTACGCGGGCGGCGGCACGCTGATCGCCGCGCTGTTCTTCATGCCGGTGTTTCCCAGTTTCGTGCTGATCGACTGGATCGACGCGCGTTGGCTGGACCTGATGGGCGCGCGCGTGCCCTGGCCCCAGGCCTTCCTGAGCTATCTGCTGCTGGCCTTGCCCGCCAGCGCCTTGCTGCTGATGTTGACTGTGCTGGTGTCCGCGTTGCTGCGCTGGACGCTGCTGCCCCGGCTGGCCAGCGGCCGTTGGCCCGTGTACGGACAGATCTATTTGCGGCGTTGGCTGACCAACCAGATCCAGGAATCGAGCCTCAGCGTGCTGCACGGCCTGTACGCGTCGATCTATGCCGGCAACTGGTACCGCCTGCTGGGCGCCAAGGTCGGGCGCGGCACGGAAATCTCCACCGCCATGGGCGTGGTGCCGGACATGCTGACCCTGGGGCGCGACAGCTTCATCGCCGACGGCGTCATGCTGGGCGACGAGGAAATCGACGGCGGCTGGATGACCATGCGCCCCACCGTCATCGGCAACCGCAGCTTCGTCGGCAACGGCGCCTACGTGCCGGACGGTTCTGTGCTGCCCGACGACGTGCTGATCGGTGTGCAGAGCCGAGCGCCGGCCAATGCCCGCATGGCCAGCGGCCAGACCTGGCTGGGCAATCCGCCGCTGGCGCTGCCCGCGCGCGAGCAGACCGCGGGCTTTCCGGCACACCTGACTTTCCGGCCCAGCGTGGGCCGCAAGATCCTGCGCGGGGGCGTTGAAGGCATGCGGATGATCCTGCCGCTGGCCGTGGTGATCGCGGTGGGCTATCTGACTGTGATGAAGGTCATCCCCATGGCGGCGCGCGAAGGCTTCGTCTCCGCCTTCGACGAACTGATGCTGGCCGGCGTGCTGTACGGCGTCGGCGCCTTCCTGTTCCTGGTGGCGCTGAAGTGGACGCTGATTGGCCGCTACCGGCCGCGCGCCGAGCCGATGTGGACGCCCTTCGTCTGGAAGAGCGAAGCGGTCACCAGCCTGTACGAATCCATCGCAGTGCCGAACTTCTTCAACTTCCTGCGGGCCACGCCCTGGCTGCCGCTGGCCTTGCGCTGCATGGGCGCCCGCATTGGCAAGCGGGTCTTCATGGACACCACCGACATCACCGAGTACGACTGCGTATCGATTGGCGACGACGCGGTGCTGCACGCCTGGTCCGGTCCGCAGACCCATCTGTTCGAAGACCGGGTGATGAAGATCGGCCTGGTCCGCATCGGCGACGCCGTCAACGTGGGGCCGCGCAGCACCATCCTGTATGACACCCGGGTCGAAACCGGTGCGCGTCTCGGTCCGCTGACGCTGGTGCTCAAGGGCGAGGCCATTCCGGCGGGCCAGGCCTGGATCGGCAGTCCGGCCACGCCTTGGACCCAGGGGTGATCCCGGCCCTGAGGCTGACCGGGGAGGGCGCTCCGGTCGAGATGTGGCTGTTACACCTGCCGGCGGCCCGGCCGGCGCAGCGGCAGGCGGCCAGGGACTGGCTGGCCGAGGAGCTGGCGCGGCGCGATCCGGCCATGCCGCCGGAATGGACCGAAACCTCCAAAGGTCCGCGGATGCGGCAGGGCGCGCGCTGGCACAGTTCGTTTTCCTATTGCGGCCCCTATATTCTTTGCGGCCTGTCCCGGCAGGGCGCGCCGGGCGTGGACCTGACCAGCGCACAGGCCTGGCCGGGCGATGCCGACGTGCTGGCCCTTTACTGCGGCCCGCAGGCGGCCGCCGAACTGGCCGCCAGTCCGCCCGGCGGCCGGGCGGATGCCTTCGCCCGGGCCTGGAGCGCGCTGGAAGCGCGCCTGAAAGCCTGCCAGCGCGGGCTGGAGGAGTACTCGCCGCAGCGCGAGCGGCACCTGGCCGCCGCCCAGCTTACCTGCCAGGTCCGGCACCAGGGCTTGTGGGCCGCCGCTGCCCTCTGCGGCAGCGCGCCAGGCGCCGGGCAGGGGTCTTGATCGCAGGCTGCCTGCGCTATACTTTGAAGGTTTTGTTGCCGCGCACCATGCGCAGGCATCTCGCCCCGCAGGCCCCCAGCATGCCCTTGCCACCGCCGGACTATCCTCGCCAACCATTGCATACGCGTTCCATACGCGTGCAGTCGTATGCGCGCGAAGACGGGCTCTGGGACCTGGAAGCCGAGCTGATCGACGTCAAGGCGTACGATTTCCCCAAGCGCGACGGCGAGATGTTCAAGGCCGGACAACCCATCCACCACATGCATCTGCGCATCACCATCGACGAGACTTTCTCGATCGTGGCGGCGCAGGCCGTCTATGACGCGGCTCCCTACGGCGAGCATTGCATGGCCATCGAACCGGCTTACACTGATCTGATCGGCATGAACCTGCTCAAGGGGTTCCGCGGGCAGGTCAAGGAGCGGTTCGGGCACGTGGCGGGCTGTACCCACATGACCGAACTGTCGCAGGTGCTTCCCACCGCGGCAGTCCAGACCATGGCCAATCGCCGGCGGCAGGAAAACAACCCGAACCGGCGTCCATTCCAATTGGACGGTTGCCATGCGCTAAGCACCAGCGGCCCGGTGGTGGCTGAGCACTATCCCAAGTGGTACACCGGGGGTAGCGCTGAGGCATCGGCCGATTCGTCCTCCGATTCACCTTCTTTTTCTCATACGTCCTGACAGGTAACACATGAAAATCCACGAGTATCAAGGCAAGGAACTGCTGAAGCAATTTGGCGTCCCCGTGCCGCGCGGGATTCCCGCTCTTTCCGTCGACGAGGCCGTGGCTGCCGCTGAAAAGCTGGGTGGACCGGTGTGGGTCGTCAAGGCACAAATCCACGCGGGCGGCCGCGGCAAGGGCGGCGGCGTGAAGCTGGCGCGCTCGCTGGACGACGTTCGCAAGCTGGCCTCGGAAATCCTGGGCATGCAGCTGATCACGCACCAGACCGGCCCGGAAGGCCAGAAGGTCCGTCGCCTGTACATCGAAGACGGCGCTGACATCCAGAAGGAATACTACGTGTCGCTGGTCACCGACCGCGCCACCCAGAAGGTCGCCTTCATCGCCTCCAGCGAAGGCGGCATGGACATCGAGGAAGTGGCCCACTCCACTCCCGAGAAGATCATCACCGAATACATCGACCCGCTGACCGGCCTGTCGGCCGAGCAAGCCACCAAGATCGCCAACGCGATCGGCCTGCCCGCTGATTCCACCGCCCAAGCCGTGGACGTGTTCCAGAAGCTCTACAAGTGCTACATGGACACCGACGCCTCCCTGGTCGAAATCAACCCGCTGAACCGCGACAGCAAGGGCAACATCATCGCCCTGGACGCCAAGTTCAACTTCGATCCCAACGCCCTGTTCCGCCACCCGGAAATCGTCGCCTACCGCGACCTGGACGAAGAAGATCCGGCTGAAATCGAAGCCAGCAAGTTCGACCTGGCCTACATCCAGCTCGACGGCAACATCGGCTGCCTGGTGAACGGCGCCGGTCTGGCCATGGCCACCATGGACACCATCAAGCTGTTCGGCGGCGAGCCGGCCAACTTCCTGGACGTCGGCGGCGGCGCCACGGCCGAGAAGGTCACGGAAGCCTTCAAGATCATGCTCAAGAACAAGAGCGTGAAGGCCATCCTGGTCAACATCTTCGGCGGCATCATGCGCTGCGACGTCATCGCCGAAGGCGTGATCGCTGCTTGCAAGGCCGTCAACCTGAACGTGCCGCTGGTCGTCCGCATGAAGGGCACCAACGAAGAACTCGGCAAGAAGATGCTGGCCGACTCCGGTCTGCCGATCATCAGCGCCGACACGATGGCCGAAGCCGCCACCCGCGTCGTAGCCGCCGTCAAGTAAAGAAAAACCCAAGGATTCACAAATGTCGATTCTGATCAACAAGGACACCAAGGTCATCACCCAGGGCATCACGGGCAAGACGGGCCAGTTCCACACCCGCATGTGCCGTGAGTACGCCAATGGTAAGGCCGCCTTCGTGGCCGGCGTGAACCCCAAGAAGGCGGGTGAAGACTTCGAAGGCGTGCCGATTTTCGCTTCGGTGAAGGACGCCAAGGCTGACACTGGCGCGACCGTGTCGGTCATCTACGTGCCGCCCGCGGGCGCCGCCGCCGCCATCTGGGAAGCCGTCGAGGCCGAACTGGATCTGGTGATCTGCATCACCGAAGGCATCCCGGTCCGCGACATGCTGGAAGTCAAGAACCGCATGAAGGCCAAGGGCAGCAAGACCCTGCTGCTGGGCCCGAACTGCCCGGGTCTGATCACCCCCGACGAAATCAAGATCGGCATCATGCCCGGTCACATCCACCGCAAGGGCCGCATCGGCATCGTCAGCCGTTCGGGCACCCTGACGTACGAAGCCGTGGCGCAAGTCACCGAGCTGGGCCTGGGTCAATCCAGCGCCGTCGGCATCGGTGGCGATCCCATCAACGGCCTGAAGCACGTCGACGTGCTGAAGATGTTCAATGACGATCCCGACACCGACGCCGTCATCATGATCGGCGAAATCGGCGGTCCGGACGAAGTCAACGCCGCCGAGTGGGCCAAGGACAACATGAAGAAGCCGGTCGTCGGCTTCATCGCCGGTGTCACCGCTCCTCCCGGAAAGCGCATGGGCCACGCCGGCGCGCTGATCTCCGGCGGCGCCGACACTGCCGACGCCAAGCTGGAAGTCATGGAAGCCTGCGGCATCCGCACCACGCGCAACCCGTCCGAAATGGGCAAGCTGCTCAAGTCGGTGCTGTAAAAAGCTCCAGGCCGGGTGTCCGGGCGCTTTTGCGTCCGGCGTCGCGAGCCTGCTGGCGCAAGCCTGGTCCTGGCGTCAAACCCCTGATTTCCAGCGACCTGCAAGCACCATCCCAAGCCCGCCATGGCGGGCTTTTTTTCGTCTTTTTTCCGCAATCCTAGGGAAATCCCGCGTCCATGCCGCGGCCTGGCAAACATACGGAAAGCTGAACGAAACTATAATGAAAGAAATTCCACGCGTACCAAGCAAGAATGTCGCCGGGCTCGCACCAAGGCGGTCAGTACGTTTTTTTCGTCTTATTTCACCCATTCATTTGGTTTGTCCTAGGGGGATCACACCTAGGAAAGAGAGGCATGGAACTCAGTTCAGCGGCATTCTGGATAGCGTTGCTCCAGATCATTTGGGTCAACATTCTGCTATCGGGCGACAACGCCGTGGTTATTGCGCTGGCGGCGCGTTCGCTGCCTCCGGCCCAACAGAAAAAAGCGATCGTGGTCGGCTCCGCCGCAGCGATCATCATGCGTATCGTGCTGACGCTGGTGGCGGCCAAGCTGCTCTTGCTGCCGTGGCTCAAGCTGATCGGCGCGCTGCTCCTGGTCTACATCGGCGTGACGCTGCTGTTGCCTGAAGGCGAGGAAGACGGCGCGGGCAAGACGCAAGGCAATCTGCTGACCGCAATCCGCACTATCATGATTGCCGACCTGGTCATGAGCCTGGACAATGTGGTGGCCGTCGCCGCCGCCGCCATGGGCGATACGACCTTGCTGGTATTGGGCTTGGCCATCAGTATTCCGCTGGTCATCTTCGGCAGCACGCTGCTCCTGAAGGTCATCGAGCGTTTCCCGGTCATTGTCTGGGTAGGCGCGGCGCTGCTGGGGTTCATCGCGGGCGAACTGCTGGTGGGCGATCCGGCCTTGCAGGAACCGGTGGCGCGTATCGATGCGGCACTGGGGATCACGCAGCATAGCTTTGCGCTGATGACGGGCGTGCTGGGCGCGGTCCTGGTGCTGGCTATCGGTAAAGTTTTGCTGATGCGCCAGAAAGCTGACTGAAAGCTGAATTATACTAATAAGTTGTACTGAATAAGCTCGCCGCGCCTAGCGCGGCGAGCCATGCCGGACCGGGACCGGCCACTCTTTTCATAAATGCCTTCGGGGGTTCATAGTGCTTGAGTTTCTACAGACGCTGAGTTGGACAGCGGTATTCCAGATCATCCTCATCGACATCCTGCTCGGCGGTGACAATGCCGTCGTGATCGCGCTGGCCTGCCGCAATCTGGCGCCCAAGCAGCGCATGCAAGGCATTCTGTGGGGTACCGCGGGCGCCATCATCCTGCGCGTGGTCCTGATCGCCTTCGCCCTGACGCTGCTGTCGATTCCGTTCCTGAAGGTCGTGGGCGGTCTGCTGCTGGTCTGGATCGGCGTCAAGCTCCTGGTCCCCGAGGACGACGCCCATGGCAACGTGAAGGGCGGCACATCCATTGCCGCCGCGATCAAGACCATCATCATCGCCGACTTCGTGATGAGCCTGGACAACGTGATCGCCATCGCCGGCGCAGCCCAGAACGCCCATGCCGACCATCAGATCGGTCTGGTTGCCTTCGGCCTGATCGTCAGCGTGCCGATCATCATCTGGGGCAGCACCCTGGTGCTCAAGCTCATCGACCGCTATCCGCTGGTGGTTACGTTTGGCGCGGCTTTGCTGGGCTGGATCGCCGGTGGCATGCTGATTACCGACGTGGTTGTCGAACGTCAATTCGGTGTTCAGCCCACTACGGTTAAAATCGCTGCAGAAATTATCGGCGCCTTGCTCGTTGTTGTCCTTGGACGGTGGCTGGCAAGCCGCAAAACCGCTTCCAAGGAATCAGCACATGAGTCTGCGTAGATCCGTCGATCCCCAGCAATCCGAATCGGGCCTGAGCCTCCTTCAGGGCCTTTTCGTGCTGGCCATCCTCGGGGTAGTCGCGACGGTCATCGTCTCCAATTTCGTTTGATGCCGTCTCGTGTCTCTACCGCAACGCCTGGTCATCGCGACCCGCGCCAGCCGGCTTGCCCTGTGGCAAGCCGAGCATGTGCGCGACCGGCTGCGCACGCTGTACCCGGCGTGCGCGGTTGAGCTGCTCACCCTGACGACCCGAGGCGATCAGATCCTCGACCGCACGCTCTCCAAGGTGGGCGGCAAGGGTCTCTTCGTCAAGGAACTCGAAAACGCGCTGCTCGACGGACGCGCCGATCTGGCCGTGCACTCCTTGAAGGACGTGCCGGTCGATCTGCAAGCCCCGTTCGAGCTTTGCGCCGTCCTCGATCGCGCCGATCCGCGCGATGCCTTCGTCTCCAACACGCATGACACGCTGGCCGATCTGCCGGCGGGCGCCGTCGTCGGCACGTCCAGCCTGCGCCGCGAATCCCAGATCCGCGCGCGCTATCCCGAACTGGTGGTGAAGCCGCTGCGCGGCAATCTCGACACGCGCCTTGGCAAGCTGGACAAGGGCGAATACGACGCCATCGTGCTGGCTGCGGCAGGCCTGGAGCGACTGGGCCTGGGCGCGCGCATCCGCAGCCTGCTTGAACCGGAAGATAGCCTGCCGGCGGCCGGGCAGGGCGCCCTGGGCATCGAGATCCGCGACGACCGCGACGACATGCGCGCATGGTTGGCGCCGCTGGTCAGCGCCGATACCACTTCCTGTGTGGTGGCCGAGCGCGCCGTGTCCCGCAAGCTGGGCGGCTCTTGCCAGGTACCCCTGGCGGCGTACGCCGAGATCGCCGGCGGCACCTTGTCGCTGCGCGCGCTGGTGGCGTCGCCCGACGGCGTGCGCATGGTCCATGCGTCCCGCAGCGGGCCCGTGGCGGATGCCCAGGCCATCGGCGAGGCGGCGGCCCAGGCACTGCTGGACGCGGGCGCGCAGGACATCCTGCGCGAACTGCTGCAAGACGAACCCAGGCCCGACTGATGGTCACGGCGTCCGCAGCCGCCGAGCTGCCGCGGGTCGCCATCCTGACGCGGCCCGATGGCCGCAACGAGGCGCTGGCCGGCCGCCTGCTCGGCGCCGGCTGGACGCCCTGCATACTTCCTGCCCTGGAAATCCAGGCCTTGCCGGCCATGGATGGCGGGCCGCCGCGCCCCTCCGACTACGACATGGTCGTGTTCGTCAGCGGCAACGCGGCCAGGCTATACCTGGAGCAGTGGGCCCAGGCGGACGGGCCCGTCCCTTGGCCGGCCGAGGTCATCGCCGCCACCGTCGGGCCGGCCAGCGCCCAGGCCTTGCGCCAGTCCGCCTGTTTTGGCGCGAATACAACAGTTCTGCATCCCCCTGAAAATGCTCCCAGCCATGATTCCGAGGCGCTCTGGGAGGTTCTGCAGGTTCTGCCGCAACGACCCCGCCGCGTGCTGCTGGTGCGCGGCACGCAGGGCAGGGACTGGCTGGGCGACAGGCTCGAGGCGCACGGCGCGGCGGTGACCCGCCACGCCGCCTACCTGCGCCGCCCGGCGAACTGGGGCGCCGATCAACTTGCCAGCCTGCGGCGCTGGGCTGGCGCGGGCATTCCTGCGACCTGGCTGATCACCAGCGGCGAAGGGGCGGACGCGCTGCGGGCCGGCCTGGATGCCGCCGGCCTGGCGGACTGGTGGGCGCGTTGCCGCTTCGTGCTGACGCATCCCTCCCTGGAGCGCCGCGTGCCACAGGCCTGTCATGAAGGCGGGGCGCGGCCGATGGTAAAAATCTGCCTGCCCAACGACGAGTCGATATTCCAGGCTTTTGTTGCTGCTTGATTCGTTGCATCGGACTGACACCGAATACAATCGCGTCATGACAGACAAGACTCCCGCTACCGATCCGGTCGTTCCGACGGCCGCCCCGGGTGCAAGCGCGCCCGCGTCGGCCCCGGCCGATTCCGTCAAGGCCCGCCCGGCCAAGCGTGGCAGTGGCCCGCTGGTCCCCGCCCTCATCATTCTCATCCTGCTGGCAGCCGGCCTGGGTTACGCCCTCTGGATGCAGCGCACCCAATTCGTGTCCGCTGGCCGCGAGGTTGCCACGCGCCTCGAAACGCTGACCACCGATCTCGCGCAGGCCCGCAAGGACACGCGCGAGGCCCTGGCCCTGGCGCAAGCCCAGGCCGGCCGCGTCGGCGAGCTCGAAGACACCGTGCGTGAAACGCAAAGCCAGTACAACGCTCTGCAATTGGCCTGGCAGAACTTCAACGACAGCGCCAGCGACGAACTGCTCGCCAACGACGTCGAGCGCTTGCTGACCATCGCGAATCAGCAACTGCGTCTGGCCGGCAACGTCTCCAACGCGATCGTGGCGCTGGAAACCGCGCAATCGCGCCTGGCGCGCGCCGACCGCCCGCGCTTCTCCAGCCTGCAGCAAGCCATCAACGGCGACCTGGACCGCCTGCGCGCCGTGTCCACCGTGGATATTCCCGCCCAGTCGGCCCGCATCGACCGCCTGGTGGCCCTGATCGGCAAGGCGCCCCTGCTGGTGCCGGACGCCGCCGCGCCGGGCGTGGCGCCTGCCGGCGAAACCGCTCCCACGGCCACGCCGGCCCCCGCGGTGGATCCGCTGGCCGGCCTCCCGGCCGACGCGCCCTGGTGGCAGCGCTGGCGCGCCGAGATGGCCTCCTGGCCCGGCCGCGCGGGCGCCGCGCTGGCCCATGAACTGGGCGGCCTGATCACGATCCAGCGCGTGGACGAGCCCGCGGCCCTGCTGCTGTCGCCCGAACAGGCCGACCAGGTGCGCGGCACCCTGCGCCAGCGCCTGCTGACGGCGCAACTGGCCATGCTGATGCGCCAGCCTGCCGTGTGGAAGAGCGAATTCGACAACGTCGGCGTCACGCTCGCGAAGTATTTCGACAACCGTTCCCCCGACACCGTCGCCGCCCAGACGCTGGCGCGCGAACTGGCGCAGACCGACATCGCCGTGCGCATGCCGGAAGTGGCCGACAGCCTGAACGCCGTGGCTGCGCTGCGCGCCGCGGGCTTCAAGACCAGCGGGCAGGACTGAGGCTTATGCGTACCTGGTTCTGGACACTGCTGCTCGCCGTCGTCGCCGTCGCCCTGGCGGTGGTGCTGCGTTCACACTCCGGCAACGTGCTGTTGCTGGTCTGGCCGTGGCGCATCAACATGTCGCTGACGCTCGCGGTCCTGCTCATCGTTGCGGCCTTTATCGTGCTGTACGTGGGCCTGCGCCTGCTGGCATGGCTGCTGGCCATCCCCGACCGCGTGCGGGCCTGGCGCGGCAAGCGCGCCCAGGCGCGCGACCACGAATTGCTGGAGCGCGGCTGGATCGGCCTGCTGGAAGGGCGCTACACCACCGCCGAAAAAGATCTCACCAAGCTGCTGGACCAGACCAAGGTCCAGACGCGCCGCGTGCTGGCGGCCTTGTCCGCAGCCCGCGCCACGCATGGCTTGGGCGAATTCGACCGCCGCGACCGCCTGCTGGCGACCGCGCAGGAACAGGCCGGCACGGACGCCGGCCTGATCGAAGCCACCGCCACGGTGTCGGCCGACATGCTGCTGGACCAAGGCCGCGCCGAGCGCGCGCTGGGCGTGCTGGAGCCGCTGGCCGACGGCGGCGCGCGCCATCTGCACACCATGCGCCTGCTGCTGCGCGCGCATACCGCCCTGCATCACGACGAACAGGTCTTCACGCTGGCGCGCGGCCTGGTACGCCGCAATGCCCTGGCCCGTGCCGAAGCCGACCTCCTGATCGACGCTTCGGGCGCGGCGCGCCTGCGCGCCGCAGCGGCTGGCGGCAGCGAGGCCTGGCGCGCCATCTGGAAGGACCTGAAGGCCGAGGAACGGCTGCTGCCGGAAATCGCGCTGGCGGGCGCGGCCGCGTTCGAGGCCGCCGGCGAAGCCAGCGAGGCCGCGCGCGTGCTGGAAGCCGCAGTCGCCGTGAAGTTCAATCCGGCTTTGGTGGCGGCCTACGCCCGTTGCGAAGCCGAACAGGTTTCGCGCCGGCTGGCGCGCGCCGAGACCTGGCTGCAACAGCGTCCCACCGATCCCGACCTGCTGACCGCGCTGGGCATGCTGTGCCTGAACGGCCAGCTCTGGGGCCAGGCCGAACGCTATCTGCTGCGCAGCCTCAGCCGCCGCAGCGACGCGCAGACGCATGCGCTGCTGGGCAGCCTGTATGACCGCCTGGAACGTCCCGCCGACGCGGTGCGCCACTGGCGCCTGGCAACGGCGGCCAGCATGGCGTTGCCGGTGCTGGCGGCGGATGCCGCCTTGCCGGCCGCGGATACCGGTTCCGATCCCTATCGCGTGGACGCCGAAGGCGGTTATGCGGTGGGTCTGTCCGATACCGACGGCGACGCCGAACTGGGCGGCGATTACCCCGCGCTGCCTCCGGCCGTGGCGGCCTCGGCTTCCGACTACGTGCTGGATCCGGACGCCCGCGTGAATAAAGAGCAGCGCGAACGCGCACTGGCTCCCGAAGACGCCCCGCTGGCTGGCGGCAGTACCTCCGACATCGACGAGTACTTCGATAGCGCCCCCATTCCGGCGGCGGCTTTCGATGATCCCGTGCCCACGTACGCGCCGGCCACGCCCGCAGGGTCCAAGCCCGCGCCGGCCGACGCGCCCGTGCCGGCTACCAAGCCGCCGTTCAAGGACGACGGCTCGATTTGAACAATCCTTCAGACACACAACAAGGTTGAATCATGAGTCTTGATCGCGTCTCCCCTGGCAAGAAGCTGCCGGAAGACTTCAACGTCATCATCGAAATCCCCATGAACGCCGACCCGGTGAAGTACGAGGTCGACAAGGACACGGGCGCGATTTTCGTTGACCGCTTCATGCTGACCGCCATGCACTATCCGTGCAACTACGGCTACATTCCGCAAACCCTGTCCGAAGACGGCGACCCCGCCGACGTGCTGGTGCTGACCCCGTTCCCGATCCAGATCGGCGCGGTCGTGCGCTGCCGCGCCATCGGCGTGCTGGAAATGGACGACGAATCGGGCGGCGACGCCAAGCTGTTGGCCGTGCCGATCGAAAAGCTGTACCCCCCGTACCGCAACATCAAGTCCTACGAAGATCTGCCGGCGGAAGACATCTCCCGCATTCAGCATTTCTTCGAGCACTACAAGGACCTGGAAAAGGGCAAGTGGGTCAAGGTCAAGGGCTGGAAGGGCCTGGACGCCGCGCACGAGGAAATCGTCCGCAGCGCCGAGCGCTACAACAAGGCCTGATTACGGTTTCCTGGTTCTGGCCGGCGTTGCTCCGGCCGGGGACTTGGTGCGGCGCGGCCGCGACGGCATGATGCCGATCGCCGCCGCGCCGTTGCTTTGCGGGGCCTGCAGATTGCGCGACACCTGCGCGGCCGCGATCTGGATGCGCGCCTGTAGTACCCCCAGCCGCTCGGCCGAGGTGCGCGCTTCCGCGGCGATGAACACCAGACTGCCCACGACCTTCTGTTCGGCGCTGAAGATGGCCGAGCCTATGCCTATCAGCCCCGGGTCGACCTCGCCATGCGACACGTACACGCCGGCGGCGCGCAGGCGCTTGAGGTTGGCGCGGAACTCATCCCAGTCCTCGCCCAGCCCGGCCTCGCGGATTTCGGCCGCGTGCCACAGCATCAGGTTACGCAGCTGGTACGGCGGCAGGTTGGCCAGGATGGGCTTGGCCGTGGCGCCATGGAACATGGTGTAGGGACGGCCGCGCGCATAGCTGGATTCGATGGAGTCGTCGGTCCAGTAGCGGTCCACGCACATGACCTTGTCGCCGTAGTAATTGCACAGCATCAGGTTGGCGTGCAGCTCGTCGCCGGTGGCGCGCATGACCTCGCGCGCCGCCCGCATCAGGGGATCGTGTCGGCGCAGATGACGGTCCAGCTCGATGATGCGCGATCCCAGCACATAGGCGCCGCCCGCAGTGGGCGCGAGCAGCCCGCTTTCGGTCAGCGACTTCAGGTAGCGGTAGGCCGTGGCGCGCGAGCAATCCAGATGCGCCATGACGTCTTCCTGGAACGCGGCGGTGGTGTCGTCGCGAAAGAGGTCGAGGATGGACAACATGCGGTCTGGAGTGCTCATTGCGGAAGGGCGCGCCTAGTGAATGTGGAAGCCGCCATTGACGTCGACCACGATGCCGGTTGAGTAGGAGGACAGGTCCGAGGCCAGAAAAAGTATGGCCTGGGCGACTTCGGCGGGCGAGCCGAAGCGCTGTAGCGGAATGCCCTGTTTGAGTTCTTGTTCCCAATTTTCGCCGAATTTCCCCAGCGTCATGTCCGTCTCGATGATGCCGGGCGCCACGCAGTTGGCGCGCACGCCGCGCGGGCCGAGTTCCCGGGCCAGCGCCTTGGTGAAGCTGATGACGCCGCCCTTGGAAGCGGCATAGTGCGACCCCCCCAGGAGGCCGCCGCCGCGCAGCGCGGCGGTGGAGCCCAGGTTGACGATGGCCGGGCGCCGCGGGCTTTGCAGCAGCTCGGGCAGCGCCGCATGCGTGATGTTGTAGGTGCCGGTCAGGTTGACTTCGACCATGCGGCGGAACTCGTCCTCGGGCAGGTCCCAGATGCGCGTGGCGGCGACGATGCCGGCGTTGTTGACCAGTACGTCGATGCCGCCCAGTGCATCCCTGGCGCGCTCGATCGCTGCCTCGCAGGAGGCCGTGCGCGACACGTCGCAGTGCAGGTCGATGCGGCCGGCGGCCAGCGTCGCGCTGGCGCCTTCCGGATAAGCCTGGTCCAGCACGGCGACGGCCGCACCCTGCGCGATGAAAAGGTCGACGATGGCGGCGCCTATGCCACGGGGGTTGGCGCCCCCCGTGACGATGGCGCGCTTGCCGGCCAGCAGCCCAAGCGCGCCGTCCATCACGATTTCACCAGCGGGCAGGCGCCGTCCTTGAGCGGGCGGAAGGCCTGTTCGGCCGGAATCTTGCGCACCAGGTTGTAGTAATCCCAGTCGCGCTTGGACTCCGAAGGCTTCTTGACCTGGAACAGGTACAGGTCGCGCATGATGCGGCCGTCCTCGCGGATGCGGCCGTTCTCGGTCATGAAGTCGTTGATGGGCGTCTCATGCATCTTCTTGAGCACCGGCTCGGAAGCGTCCGTGCCCGCTGCCTTGATGGCGTTCAGGTAGTGCATGGCGGCGCTGTAGTTGCTGGCCTGGACCATGGACGGCATACGGCCGGTGCGCTTGAAGTAGCGCTCGGACCATTGCCGCGACTTGTCGTCCAGGTCCCAGTAGAAAGGTTCCACCAGGTTCAGGCCCTGCGCGTATTCCAGCCCCACGCTGCGCACGTCCACGATGCTCATGAAGAGGGCGGCCACGCGCTGCTTGCTGCCCATGATGCCGAACTCGAAAGCCTGCTTGATGCTGTTGATGGTGTCGCCGCTGCCGTTGGCCAGGCCGATCACCTGGGCCTTGGACGCTTGCGCCTGCAGCAGGAACGAAGAGAAATCCGCGCTGGCGATGGGATGGCGCACGCTGCCGACCACCTGCCCGCCCTTGGCCTTGACCACCGCCATGGCGTCGCGCTCCAGCGAATGGCCGAAGGCATAGTCGGAGGTGATGAAGTACCAGCTCTTGCCGCCGTCTTCCATGACGCCATTGGCCACGCCGGTGGCGTAGGCGTAGGTGTCATAGGTCCAGTGCATGCCGTTGGGCGAGCAGGCCTTGCCGGTCAGGTCGGCCGAGCCGGCGCTGGTGAAGATCACCACGCGCTTCATCTGGCGGGTCAGGTCCTGCACCGCCAGCGCGATGGCGGAATTGGGCACGTCCAGGATCAGGTCCACCTTGTCGTTCTCGTACCAGCGGCGCGCGGTCGCCACGCCGATGTCGACCTTGTTCTGGTGGTCGGCCGAGATCACTTCGATGGGCTTGCCCAGCACGCTGCCGCCGAAATCCTCGACGGCCATCTTCACGGCTTCCACGCCGAACTTGCCGGACAGGTCGGCCATCATGCCGGACTGGTCGCCCAGCACGCCGATCTTCACGACGTCATCCGACACTTGCGCCTGGGCGGATACGGACAGGGCGCCCAGCACGCAGGCGGCCAGGCTGTTCTTCAAACGGGTCTTCATGGGTATGTCTCCTCGGGGGCTTTGTTCTTGCGCGCCGCCCTGTGCCGGACGGTCGCGCCGGGTCTTCTTGTGGGGGCTTATTCCAGCGTCTGGCCGGCGTAGGCGTCGATGAACATATTGGGTTTCAGGAAGAAGCTCAGCACCAGGGCGCCGTTGGGCGCGCGCGCCACATGCTGGTTGCCGCGCGGGCGCCACACGTAATCGCCGGCGCAGACTTCGCCTTCGGCGTCGACGATCGAGCCTTCCAGCACGAAGGTTTGTTCGACCTCCACGTGCTCGTGCAAAGGCAGTTCGGTGCCAGGCTGCCAGCGGAACAGGGCGGTCAGGAGGCCGGTCTCCTTGTCCTGCATCAGCACCTTCATGTCTATGCCTTCCACCTGCGTCGGCTTCCATGGCAGATCAGCAACCTTGAGGAAGCGTGAAGCCAGGGGCGGCAAGGCGTTGGCTGCGGGGCAGCCGGGAGTTTCCAGGGCCATGATGTCTCCTACCAGAACTCTTTATGAGAGATAAAGTAAAAATCTTGTTATTGAGTGTTTAAAAATAGTCGCGTATATTGAGATTTATGTCAATCGTGTTTTCGCCTGACGAGAGCATGCAGCGACACAGGCCGGGCCAAGAAATCCGGCACATATAAGACCAAGGAGACAAGCTTGAAACACGACTATCTGGACCGCACCTTCGGTCTGGCGGGGCGCGTCGCGCTGGTGACCGGCGCAGCACGGGGACTGGGTTACGCCATCGCGCGGGCATTGGGCCAGGCGGGCGCCCAGGTGGTAATCAACGATCTGTCGGGCGACGCTTGCGCCGCCGCCTGCGAGCGCCTGGCGGCCGAGGGCATCAAGGCCCATGGCGCGCCTTTCGACGTGGCCGACGAAAAGGCGGTGGCCGATGCCGTCGCACAGCTGGAGATCGCTGGGCTGGCGATCGACGTGCTGGTCAGCAGTGCCGGCAACCAGAACCGCAAGCCGGTGGTGGAAATGAGTTCCGCCGAATGGCAGGCCTTGCAGAACGTGCACGTCAACGGCGCCTTCCATTGCGCGCGGGCGGTTCTGCCCGGCATGGGCAAGCGCGGCTTTGGCCGCATCGTGCTGATGTCGTCCGTGGCGGGGCAGGCCACTATGCCCAACATCGCCGCCTACGCCACCGCCAAGGGCGCGATCGCGGCCTTCGCCCGCGCGCTGGCGGTCGAATACGGCGCCAGCGGCATCACCTGCAACGCGCTGGCGCCCGGCTTCGTGCGCACCGATTTCACGCAGGGGCTGCAGGACAATCCGCAGTTTCAGTCCTTCCTCGCCACGGCGGTGCCCGCTGGCCGTTGGGCGGCGCCGGAGGACATTGCGCCGGCCGTGGTCTACCTGGCCTCGCCGGGCGCTTCGTTCGTCAACGGACACGTCCTGGCGATCGACGGCGGCCTGCTGGCCCGCATGTAGGAGGGCGCCCATGAACACCCAAGCGGTCCTGTCCGCGCAGGGATTGATCAAGCGGTTCGGCGGCTTCAACGCCGTCGACGGCGTCTCCTTGTCCCTGCGCGAAGGCTCCATCCATGCCTTGATCGGCCCCAACGGCGCAGGCAAGACCACCTGCTTCAACCTGCTGACCAAGTTCCTCGCGCCCGACGCGGGCGTCATCCACTACCGCGGCCGCGACATCACGGCGCTGGCGCCCGAGCAGATCGCGCGCCTGGGCATCGTCCGCTCGTTCCAGATATCGGCGGTGTTCCTGGGCCTGACGGCGCTGCAGAACATGCGCGTGGCGCTGATGCGTCAGCACGGCGACGGCTGGCGCTTCTGGCGCAGCCGCAGCAGCATCGACCGCCTGAACGGCCGCGCCATGGAGCTGCTGGACGCCGTCGGCCTGAGCGGCCTGGCGGATACCACGGCGGCCCTGCTGCCTTATGGCCGCAAGCGCGCGCTGGAGATCGCGATGACCCTGGCGCTGGAACCGGAAATCATGCTGCTGGACGAACCCATGGCGGGCCTGGGCCAGGAAGACGTGACCCGCATCGCTGCGCTGATCCGGCGCGCGTCGGCCAACCGCAGCATCCTGATGGTCGAACACAACCTGTCGGTGGTGGCGGACCTGTCCGACACCATTACGGTGCTGGCGCGCGGTGCGGTGCTGGCCCAGGGCGACTACGCCACCGTGTCCAGCGACGAGCGCGTCATCACCGCATACATGGGCTCGGACGAGGAGGCGCACTGAGATGCTGGAGATCAAGGACCTCAACGCCTGGTATGGCGAATCCCACGTGCTGCACGGTGTGGACATGGAAGTGCGGCGCGGCGAACTCGTCACCATCCTGGGCCGCAACGGCGCGGGCAAGACCACTACGCTGCGCGCCATCATGGGCATCATGGACAAGCGCCGCGGCTCCATCCGCCTGAACGGCCACGAGACCGTGGGCATGGCGCCGCACCGCATTCCACGCTTGGGCGTGGTGTATTGCCCGGAAGAGCGGGCCGTGTTCCGCAGCCTGGACGTGACCGAGAACCTGATGCTGCCGCCGCGTCTGGCCGACGGCGGCATGTCGCTGGACGAGATCTACGCGCTGTTTCCCAACCTGCGCGAGCGCAGCGCCAGCTCCGGCGGCAACCTGTCCGGCGGCGAACAGCAGATGCTGGCGATCGCGCGCATCCTGCGCACGGGCGCCCAGCTGATCCTGCTGGACGAACCCACCGAGGGCCTGGCGCCAGTCATCGTGCAGCAGATCGGACAGGCCATCCGCACCTTGAAGGAGCGAGGCTTCACCATCGTGCTGGTCGAGCAGAACTTCCGTTTCGCGACCAAGGTGGCCGACCGCCACTACGTCATGGAGCACGGCTGCGTCGTCGATCAGCTGTCGGCCGAAGAAGCGCGCAACGATCCAGAGCGGATCAAGCGCCGCCTGGGTGTCTGAGGGGAGAATCCACGTGTTCGAAATTTTCGGCGTGCCGTCCACGGCACTATTCGGCCAGCTGCTGCTCGGCCTGATCAACGGCTCGTTCTACGCGCTGCTGTCGATCGGACTGGCGGTGATCTTCGGCCTGTTGAATATCATCAACTTCGCCCATGGCGCGCAGTACACCGCGGGCGCGTTCCTGGCCTGGATGCTGCTGAACTATCTGGGCGTGAATTACTGGGCCGCGCTGGTGCTGGTGCCGCTCATCATGGCCGTGTTCGCCATTGTGGTCGAGCGCCTGCTGATCTCGCGCACCTACCGCATGGACCATCTATATGGCCTGTTGCTGACCTTCGGCATCGCGCTATTGATAGAAGGCGGCTTGCGCCAGGCCTACGGCGTGTCGGGGCTGCCCTACACGATACCCAAGGCGCTGACCGGCGGCATCAACTTGGGCTTCATGTTCCTGCCCTGGTATCGCGGCTGGGCGGTGGCGGTGTCGCTGGTGCTGTGCCTGGCCGTCTGGGTGCTGATCGAGAAGACCCGCGTGGGCGCCATGCTGCGCGCGGCCACGGAAAACCCGACGGTGGTGCGCTCCTTCGGCATCAATGTGCCGCTGCTCATCACGCTGACCTACGCGTTGGGCGTGGCGCTGGCGTCGGTGGCGGGCGTGATCGCCGCGCCCATCTACCAGGTCAGTCCAATGATGGGCTCCAACCTGGTGGTGGTGGTGTTCGCGGTGGTGGTGATCGGGGGCATGGGCTCCATCATGGGCGCCATCGTCAGCGGCTTCGGCCTGGGCATCATCGAAGGCCTGACCAAGGTGTTCTATCCCGAGGCCGCCAATCTGGCGATCTTCATCATCATGGTGCTGGTGCTGCTGTGCAAGCCCGCGGGCCTGTTCGGCAAGCCCCTGCAAGTGCAGAACGTGCTGGCCGCCGAGGCGACGCGCGAGCCGGTGCAACTGAGCCGCCGCGGCATGCGCGTGGCGATGGCAGCGCTGGCCTTGGCCGCCGTGGCCGCGCCCTGGTTCATCTATCCGACCTTCCTGATGAAGGTGCTGTGCTTCGCGCTGTTCGCCGCGGCCTTCAATCTGCTGGTGGGCTATGTGGGCCTGCTGTCGTTCGGCCATGCCGCGTTCTTCGGCGCGGCAGCCTATGCCACCGGCATCGTGATGAAGCTATTGAGCGCCACGCCCGAGCTCGGCCTGCTGGCCGGGGTGGTGACGGGCGGCTTGCTGGGCCTGGCGTTTGGCGCCATCGCCATCCGCCGCCAGGGCATCTACTTCGCCATGATTACGCTGGCGCTGTCGCAGTTGGTGTACTTCATCGCGGTTCAGGCGGGCTTTACCGGCGGCGAGGACGGCCTGCAGAGCGTGCCGCGCGGCAAGCTGTTCGGCATCTTCGACCTGGAAGGCGTGATGCCCATGTACTACTTCACGCTGGCGGTGTTCGCGCTGGGCTATGCCTTCGTGCTGCGCGTGTTGAATTCGCCCTTCGGCGAAGTGATCCGCTCGGTGCGCGACAACGAACAGCGCGCACGTTCGCTGGGGTACTCCACGTCGCGCTACAAACTGATGGCGTTCACGCTGTCGGCCTCGGTGGCGGGGCTGGCCGGCGGCCTGAAGGTGCTGGTGTTTGGCGTCGCCTCGCTGACGGACGTGCATTGGCACGCCAACGGCGAAGTGGTGCTGATGGCGCTGCTGGGCGGCATCGGCACGGTGTTCGGCCCGCTGGCCGGCGCCTTCACCTTCGTGTCGCTGCAGAACTACCTGGCGCCGCTGGGCTCATGGGTGCTCATCGTCCAGGGCGCGATCTTCGTACTCTGCGTCCTCTTGTTCCGCGATGGCATCATGGGTCTGGTCTCGCGGGCCTGGCTGGCGCTTACCCGCAAGAGAAAGGAATTCTGATGTTCTTGCATGTCGTAATGCTGCAACTGTCCAGCGCCGCCGATGCGCGCTTCCATGACCGCGTCCAAGGCTATTGCCAGCGTATCCTGGCCGAGTGCGACGGGGTGGCGGGATACGCCTTCCGGCCCAACCAGGCCAGCCGTTCGGACGGCCTGACCCACGCCGTGGTGGCGGCGTTCGCCGACAGTCCCGCGCATGACCGCTACCAGGTCTCCCCGGCGCACCAGGAAATGAAGGCCTACATGGCGGGCTTCATCGAGCGTCTGGTGGTGTACGACGGGGAAATTCCTACTTTCAGCTGAACGTCCCGGACCGCGCCTTGCCCTCCGGAAAGGGATAAACTCGCGGATGGCTTTTCCCAGTCCGGCCCGCCTCCAGAGGGGTACCCGCGGTAGCGGCCGCCTCGCGGGCCTGGCTGTATTCTTCTGCCGGATTCCGGCCACGTATTCTTCATAGGTCGAGTGAACATGGACTACGTATTGCCCCCCCAGCCGCCCGTCGCGGTTCCCGTTGCCGGCAGCGCCGCGCTGTTCCCGGTGCGCCGCGTCTATTGCGTCGGCCGCAACTACGCCGAACACGCCAAGGAAATGGGCTTCACCGGCCGCGAAGATCCGTTCTTCTTCTGCAAGCCCGCCGATGCCGTGCTGAGCGTGGCCGACGGCGAAACCGGCAAGATGCCGTATCCGCCCAAGACTTCCAATCTGCACTACGAGATGGAACTGGTCGTGGTGCTGGGCAAGGGCGGCCGCGACATTCCGGTGGAGCAGGCCAATGATTGCGTGTGGGGCTATGCGCTGGGCCTGGACATGACCCGCCGCGACCTGCAAGGCGAAATGAAGAAGCAGGGCCGTCCCTGGGAAATCGGCAAGGCCTTCGACCTGTCCGCGCCGCTGGGCCCGATCCATCCGCGCAGCGTCGTCGGCACGCTGGACAAGGGCGCCATCTGGCTGGACGTGAACGGCCAGCGCAAGCAGTCCAGCGACATCTCGCAAATGTTGTGGAACATCCCTGAAAGCATTGCCTACCTGTCCGGCCTGTTCGAGCTGCAACCCGGCGACATCATTTTCACCGGCACGCCCGAAGGCGTGGGCGCCGTACTGCAAGGCGATGTGATCACCGGCGGCGTCGAAGGCCTGGGTGAACTCCGCGTCCAGATCGTTTAAAGTACGCCCCGGATCCGTTTTCATCACTTCAGGAGCGCCAGCATGCGCAGCAAGATCGTGCTGACCGCCTTCGTCGTGTTCGGCTTTGTTCTCGCCGGTTGCAACACCGTCGCGGGCATGGGCAAGGACATGTCAAAGGCTGGCAGTGCCATTACCAATGCCGCCGACAAGTAACCGTCGCCTCCGGCAAAAAAAAGCCCCTTGATCGCTCAAGGGGCTTTTTCCTTTGGCGGCAAGGGTTTACAACACATCCCCGGCGTAGTCGGCCAGGCGCGAACGCTCGCCGCGCTGCAGTGTGACGTGCCCTGAATGCGGCCAGCCCTTGAAGCGGTCGACCACGAAGGTCAGGCCGGAACTGCCCTCGGTCAGGTAGGGCGTATCGATCTGGGCGATGTTCCCCAGGCAGATCACCTTGGTGCCCGGACCCGCGCGCGTGACCAGCGTCTTCATCTGCTTGGGCGTCAGGTTTTGCGCCTCGTCGATGATCAGGTACTTGTTCAGGAAAGTGCGGCCGCGCATGAAGTTCAGGGACTTGACCTTGATGCGCGAACGGATCAGGTCCATGGTGGCGGCGCGCCCCCAGTCGCCGTTGCCTTCGCCTTCACCCATGTTCAGGACGTCCAGGTTGTCTTCCAGGGCGCCCATCCAGGGCAGCATCTTCTCTTCTTCCGTACCCGGCAGGAAACCGATGTCTTCGCCGACCGGCACCGTGACGCGGGTCATGATGATTTCGGTGTAGCGCTTGGTTTCCAGTACCTGGGTGATGCCCGCGGCCAGCGCCAGCAGCGTCTTGCCCGTGCCTGCCTGGCCCAGCAGCGACACGAAGTCGCATTCGGGATTCATCAGCAGGTTCATGGCGAAGTTCTGCTCGCGGTTGCGCGCGGTGATGCCCCAGACGTTGTTCTTGCCGTGGGTGTAGTCGCGCAGCGTCGCCAGCACCGCCATCTTGCCGCTGACCTCGCGCACCTGCGCGTACAGGGGCATCTGGCCTTCGAAGTAGACGAACTGGTTGACCACGAATTGCGAGCATAGCGGGCCGTGGATGCGGTAGAAGGTGGTGCCGCCCTGTTGCCAGGATTCGACGTCCTTGCCGTGTTTGTTCCAGAAGTCCTCGGGCAGCTGCATCACGCCCGAGTACATCAGGTCCGAGTCCTCCATGACGTGATCGTTGAAGTAGTCTTCAGCGGCCATGCCCAGCGCGCGCGCCTTCAGGCGCATGTTGATGTCCTTGGACACCAGCACGACTTCGCGTTGCGGGTACTTTTCCTGCAGCGCCCGCACCACGCCCAGGATCTGGTTGTCGGCCTTGCCCATCGGCAGGTCGGACGGCAGGGTGCTGTGGATCGCGGTCGTCTGGAACATCAGGCGGCCGGTGGCGTCCTTGTTGCCCAGTTTGGTCAGCTCCAGCCCTTCGTCCAGCTGGCTCGCGTCCTGCACCAGCGCGTCCAGCGAACGGCTGACCTGGCGCGCGTTGCGCGCCACTTCCGACATGCCTTTCTTCTGATGGTCCAGCTCTTCGAGCGTCATCATCGGCAGGAAGATGTCGTGCTCTTCGAAGCGGAACAGGGAGCTGGGATCGTGCAGCAGCACGTTGGTGTCCAGCACGAACAGCTTGCGCGGTTCGTGCTGGGCGCGGGCTTTCGTGCGCTTGGCGGGCGCGGGCTTGGCGCGGCGCGTTTCGGTGCGCGCGGCGGGAGCGGCTGGCGCCGGCGGCGGCACCTGGCGGGCGGGCGCCGGGATCTGCGCCTTGCGGGCCGGTGCGGCCAGACCTTCGAGTTCGGGCTGGACGAGCAACTCGTCTTCGTCGTCCTCGGCGAGGACTGCCTGGGTACTGGACCGCGCAGCGGCGGTCTTGGTGCTGCGGGCCTGCGCCCGGGCGGATTCGCCCGAGGGGAAGGTCAGGATGGCTGCGGGACGGGTGGGCAACTTCGGAAGCGGCATATTTGTCACTCTCCAGTGTGGGCCGGCTATAGCGCCTGACGGGTAAAACCTGTGCTTACACGGCTAACCGATGCTTTTCGCTGCCTGCAGGACTTCCTTGGCGTGGCCCGGGACCTTCACCCCGCGCCACTCCTGCACCAGCACGCCATAGGCATCGATCAGGAAGGTGCTGCGCTCGATGCCGCGCACCTGCTTGCCGTACATATTCTTTTGCTTGATGACGCCGAACAGATTGCAGACGGTTTCGTCGGCGTCGGAGATGAGAGGGAAAGGAAGTTCGTACTTGGCCTTGAAGTTCTCGTGCGACTTCAGCGAATCGCGCGAGATGCCGATGACGACGGCGCTGGCCGCCAGGAACTCGGCGTTCAGGTCGCGGAAATCCTGGCTTTCGGTGGTGCAGCCAGGGGTATTGTCCTTGGGGTAGAAATACAGGATCACGGCGCGGCCCTGGCACTGCTCCAGGCTGATCGGACCTATGGTGCTTTCAGCGGTGAACAGCGGGGCGGGTTTGCCTATGGTCGGCGTCATTTCTGGGATTCTCCGTTGGGGGGGATGAGGGCCACGACCACGCGCCGGCCCTCCGCCATCAGGATGTTGTAGGTGCGCGAGGCGGCGTGCGTGTCCATGATCTCGACGCCGATGCCGGCCGCCAGCAGGGGGCGCAGCACGTCGGGGCGCAGGAACTGCTGGCGCCCGCCGGTGCCCACCAGCAGCACTTCCGGCGCATTCGCCGGGCGGCTGGGGGCGGCTTCCGGTTCGTCCAGAAAGGCCATGGGGTCGCGGACGGGCTCGGACAATCCGGCCGCCTGGCGCAAGAGAGTGGGGGTGATGTCGGCCGGCGACTCAACGGGCCAGTGGGTCACTTCGCCTTCGGGGCCGAATGCGACCGAGGAGGAAAAACGTACCTGGTTGACCTCGATATAGCCATCACCATAGGCGGTGACGGTATTCAGAGCGGCCGTCGCAGGATCGGTATGCAGCTTCAATAAAAACTCCGGCTATATGGCCCGATAATAGCGCATCAGGATGACGCCATGTTGCAGGGTATCCACGTGTGGGGAAGGGCCCCCACGCCGCACTCGCTGCGCTCGCTTGCTGCCCCCCGAGGGGGCGCGTTTTGCCTTGGGGCGGCCCGGCGGCAAAACGGAGTCCTCACGCCACGCGATTCCTCTCGAGGAACCCCCGAAATCGGCCCCTTTTTTTCCCCATTTGCCGCACAGGCGTCCTTGCGCTAGATTACAGGGTTTTGCTGCACTGCAATCTCATGCCGGCGCAGCGTTTCGGACCCTTTTCCCCTTCGCGCATTCGCGCCCTGGTTTTTTGCCCTTTTATCGCCCCTAAGGATTCCCATCATGAGGAAGTTCTCCCGCATCGAGCGTTTGCCCCCGTACGTTTTCAACATTACCGGCGAGCTCAAGATGGCGGCGCGTAGGCGTGGCGAAGACATCATCGACATGTCGATGGGCAATCCGGACGGCGCGACTCCCAAGCACATCGTCGACAAGATGGTGGAAGCGACGACGCGTCCGACCACGCACGGCTATTCCGTGTCCAAGGGCATTCCGCGCCTGCGCAAGGCGATCTGTGACTGGTACCAGCGCCGCTACGCGGTCGAGTTCGATCCGGATTCCGAAGCCATCGTCACCATCGGCTCCAAGGAAGGCCTGGCCCACCTGATGCTGGCCACGCTGGACCGCGGCGACACCGTGCTGGTGCCGAACCCCAGCTACCCGATTCACATCTACGGCGCGGTCATCGCCGGCGCCAACATCCGTTCCGTGCGCATGACGCCGGGCGTGGACTTCTTCGAGGAACTGGAACGTGCCGTGCGCGAATCCATCCCGAAGCCCAAGATGATGGTGCTGGGCTTTCCCAGCAACCCGACCGCGCAGTGCGTGGACCTGTCGTTCTTCGAACGCGTGGTGGCGCTGGCCAAGGAACACGACATCCTGGTGGTGCACGACCTGGCCTACGCCGACATCACGTTCGACGGCTACGTGGCGCCGTCCATCATGCAGGTGCCCGGCGCGCGCGATGTCGCCGTCGAGTTCTTCACGATGAGCAAGAGCTACAACATGGCCGGCTGGCGCATCGGCTACATGGTCGGCAACCGCGAACTGGTCAACGCGCTCGCGCGCATCAAGAGCTATCACGACTACGGCACGTTCACGCCGATCCAGGTGGCGTCCATCGCCGCCCTGGACGGTCCGCAGGACTGCGTGAACGAAATTGTGGCGCAGTATCAAAGCCGCCGCGACGTGCTCGTGCGCGGCTTGCATGAAGCAGGTTGGAATGTGGAAATTCCCAAGGCGTCCATGTACATCTGGGCGCAGATCCCCGAACCCTACAGGGCGATGGGCTCTTTGGAATTTGCCAAGCGCGTCCTGTCGGATGCGAAGGTAGCTGTGTCCCCCGGGATCGGCTTCGGCGAGTATGGCGACGAATACGTGCGCTTCGCCCTGATCGAAAACGAGCAGCGCACCCGGCAAGCGGTGCGAGGCATCAAAGACATGTTCCGCAAGGACGGATTGCTGAAGTAGAGCCCACCCCCGAAGCGCTGCGCGCTTCCCCCTCAAGGGGGCATGCCGGCGGAGCCGGATCCGCGGCATCCCGATAGGGGGGGGCACCGTATCAGGGGGCGCAGCTCTCGCACAGCAGTTATGGAGAACCGAAAATGAATTCCCCTCAACGCCCGCCCGCAGAAGGCGCCGCGATGAAACCCATGAAAGTCGGCCTGCTCGGCCTGGGCGTGGTTGGCGGCGGCACCTGGGCGGTGCTGTCGCGCAACGCGGAAGAGATTGCGCGCCGCGCTGGCCGCCGCATCGAGGTGACCCGCGCCGCCGTGCGCGACGTGGCCAAGGCGCGCGCGCGCGTGGGCGACGCGATCCTGGTCGATACCGATGTGCACGCGCTGGTGCGCGACCCTGAAATCGACATCGTCGTCGAACTGATCGGCGGCGACACGCTGGCGCGCGAGCTGGTGCTGGAAGCCATCGCCAACGGCAAGCACGTCGTGACCGCCAACAAGGCGCTGCTGGCCAAGCACGGCAATGAGATCTTCGCCGCCGCCCACGAGCGCGGCGTGATGGTGACCTTCGAGGCCGCCGTCGCCGGCGGCATCCCCATCATCAAGGCGATCCGCGAAGGCCTGACGGCCAACCGCATCCAGTGGGTGGCCGGCATTATCAACGGCACCACCAACTTCATCCTGTCTGAAATGCGCTCGCGCGGCCTGCCGTTCGCCGACGTGCTGGCCGAGGCCCAGCGCCTGGGCTACGCCGAAGCCGATCCCACGTTCGACGTGGAAGGTGTGGACGCGGCCCATAAGCTGACCCTGCTGGCTTCGCTGGCTTTCGGCGTGCCGGTACAGTTCGACCGCGCCTATATCGAAGGCATTTCGCAGCTGGCTGCCGAAGACATCGAGCATGCCGAACGCCTGGGCTACCGCATCAAACTGCTGGGCGTCACCAAGCGCCGTCCGGACGGCATCGAGCTGCGCGTGCATCCGGCGCTGGTGCCGGCCGAACGCCTGCTGGCCAACGTCGAGGGCGCGATGAACGCCGTGCTGGTCAAGGGCGACGCCGTCGGCCCCACGCTGTATTACGGCCAGGGCGCGGGCGAAGAGCCCACCGCCTCGGCCGTGGTGGCCGACCTGGTCGACGTGACCCGCCTGCACACCGCCGACCCGGGCAACCGCGTACCGCACCTGGCTTTCCAGCCGGACGCCATGTCCGACACGCCGATCCTGCCGATCGAGCAGGTCAGCACCTCGTACTACCTGCGCCTGCGCGTGGACGACCAGCCGGGCGTGCTGGCCGACATCGCCCGCATCCTGGCCGACCGCTCCATCTCCATCGGGTCGATGATCCAGCAGCCGTCGCACATCGGCGGCGCCGACATCATCTTCCTGACGCACGAAGCGGTCGAAGGCAACGTCAACCAGGCGATCGAACGCATCGAAGCCCTACCGTTCGTGCGTTCGAAAGTTACGCGCCTACGCGTGGAAAACCTGACATGAAATACATCTCTACCCGCGGCGGCATGGCCGCGATGGAATTCTCGGACATCCTGCTGGAAGGCCTAGCGCCGGACGGCGGCCTGGCGGTGCCGGAGCAACTGCCCCAGGTCTCGGCCGAAACGCTGGAGTCCTGGCGCGGCCTGCCGTATGCCGACCTGGCGTTCGAAGTGCTGTCGCTGTTCGCCACCGACATCCCGGCCGAAGACCTGCGCCGCCTGACGCGCGCGGCCTACACCCAGCAGATCTTCAACAGCGAGGACATCGTCCCGCTGCGTCCGCTGGACGGCGGCCTGTCGCTGCTGGGCCTGTCCGAGGGGCCGACGCTGGCCTTCAAGGACATGGCCATGCAGTTCCTGGGCCAGGTCTTTGAATACGTGCTGGCCAAGCGCGGCACCACCCTGAACATCGTGGGCGCAACCTCCGGCGACACCGGTTCGGCGGCGGAATACGCCTTGCGCGGCAAACAGGGCGTGGCGGTGTTCATGCTGTCGCCGCATGGCCGCATGAGCGCCTTCCAGCGCGCCCAGATGTATTCGCTGCAGGACGAGAACATCCACAACATCGCCGTGCACGGCGTGTTCGACGAAGCCCAGGATATCGTCAAGGCCCTGGCCGGCGATCTGGCGTTCAAGACCAAGTACCGTTTGGGCGCGGTCAACTCCATCAACTGGGCGCGTATCGCCGCCCAGGTGGTGTACTACTTTCACGGCTGGCTGCGCGCCACCAGCAAGGCTGGCGAGCAGGTGTCGTTCGCGGTGCCCTCGGGCAACTTCGGCAACATCCTGTCCGGCCACATTGCGCGCCGCATGGGCCTGCCCATCCGCCGCCTGGTGCTGGCCACGAACGAGAACAACGTGCTGGAAGAGTTTTTCCGCACCGGCGTCTATCGTCCGCGTCCCGCCGAGCAGACCTACGCCACCTCCAGCCCGTCGATGGATATTTCGCGCGCCTCGAACTTCGAGCGCTTCGTGTTCGACCTGGTCGGCCGCGACGCGGCTCGGGTCAAGGAACTGTGGGCCGGCATGGCGCGCGACGGGTCTTTCGACCTGTCCGATCTGAAGCCGCAATTCGAGGAGCGTTATGGCTTCGTATCGGGCGTGAGCTCGCACGAAGACCGCCTGGCGACGATCCGTTCGGTCTACGACGAAACCGGCGTGCTGATCGATCCGCACACCGCAGATGGCGTCAAGGTCGCGCGTGAATTCGTCGAACCCGGCGTGCCCATGCTGGTCCTGGAAACCGCCTTGCCGGCGAAGTTCTCGGAAACCATCGAAGAGGCGCTGGGCCGTCCGGCCACGCCGCCGGGCAATCTCGCCGATCTCGAGTCGCTGCCGCAACGCGTGGAAATCATGGATTGCGATCAGGCCGCCGTGCGACGCTTCATCGAGGCGAACGCCAAGGTGTAAAGGCCGCTTGCGTCTTGTGTGCGTGTGCAACCCCTCGCAAGCTGGTCTTGCGAGGGGTTTTTTGCGTTTTGGCGGGTCGGCTGGATTACCTTCGCATGCATTTTGACCACAACCGGTCACGAATGAGGGGGCAGTGTCCGATACAGTAAATCCACGATTCACTTTCGGAGAACACGCCCATGAAACTGAAGACCATGACGCTTGCCCTGGCCGTGACCGGATTCGGGGTACTGGCCGGATGCTCGTCTCCGTCGGTCATTCAGCAGCGGGACGGCAGCTCGACCGTGACGCCCGATACGCCCAAATACGACAAGGATTCGGGCATGTACGAATATGACAAGGACGGCAAGAAGGTCCAGATCAACAAGGACGACGTGAAGTCCATTGAACAGGTGAAGTGACCGCCGTTCCGGCCATCCTTCAAAGACAAAGCCCCGGCCGCACAAGGCGCCGGGGCTTTTTTCATGGGCGCGGAGCGCCTGCGGAATTACTGCTTGGCAGCCTCTTCGGCGTGGTAGCGGCCGACGCGGTCGACTTCGTTCTTCGAGCCCAGGATCACGCTGACGCGCTGGTGCAGCTTGTCGGGCTGGATCGCCATGATGCGCTGCTCGCCGTTGATCGCGGCGCCGCCGGCCTGTTCGACCAGGAAGCTCATGGGGTTGGCTTCGTACATCAGACGCAGCTTGCCGGCCTTGCCGGGCTCACGGGCATCCCAGGGGTACATGAAGATGCCGCCGCGGGTCAGGATGCGATGCACGTCCGCCACCATGGAGGCGATCCAGCGCATGTTGTAGTCCTTGCCCAACGGACCGGTGGCGCCGGCCAGGCAGTCGTCGACGTAGCGCTTGACCGGGGCGGCCCAGTGGCGCATGTTCGACATGTTGATGGCGAACTCCTTGGTGTCTTCCGGCACGCGGATGTTCTCGTGCGTCAGCACCCACGAGCCCATTTCGCGATCCAGCGTGAAGCCCACCACGCCATTGCCGATGGTCAGCACCAGCATGGTTTGCGGACCGTAGACGGCATAGCCGGCCACGACCTGCTTGTCGCCCGGCTGCAGGAAGTCCTGTTCGCACACGGGCGCGCCCGATACGTTGTGCGGCGCATGCAGCACCGAGAAGATGGTGCCGATGGAGACGTTGACGTCGATGTTCGAGGAGCCATCCAGGGGATCGAACAGCAGCAGGTATTCGCCCTTGGGATAGCGGTTCGGAATCAGATGGATGGTTTCCATCTCTTCGGAGGCCATGGCCGCCAGGTGGCCGCCCCATTCATTGGCTTCCAGCAGGATCTCGTTGGACAGCACGTCCAGCTTCTTCTGCACTTCGCCCTGGACGTTCTCGCTTTCCAGGCTGCCGAGGACGCCGCCGAGCGCCCCTTTGCTCACCGCATGGCTGATGGCCTTGCAGGCGCGCGCGACCACTTCGATGAGCAGCCGCACTTCCGGCGCGAGGGCTTGGGCAGAGCGCTGTTGCTCCACCAGGTATTGGGTCAGTGTTTTGCGTTTCAAAGGAACCTCCTATGCTGCGAATTCTAAAGCCTTGGATACGATTTCCTGCACGTTGCGCGAAAGGCCTTCGTGCGCGCGCACCTGCTGCAGGGCTGCCTGCATGGGCGTGCGCAGGGCGGGCACGAAGCGCGACCAGTTGTCCAGCGCGCGCGCCAGACGGGCAGCGATTTCGGGATTGAGCGCGTCCAGCGCCAGCACCTGCTCGGCCCAGAAGGCGTAGCCCGTGCCGTCGGGATGATGCATGCCGCGCGCGTTGTTCAGGCAGAACTGGAAGATCAGCGAGCGGGCGCGGTTGGGATTGCGCAAGGTGAACGCGGGGTGCCGCATCAGTTCGCGCGCGGTCTGCACCGTGGTTGAGCGTGCCGCGGCCTGCAGGGCGAACCACTTGTCCACCACCAGGGCGTTGTCGCGCCACTTGTCGTAGAAGGCGGCAAGCGCCTCTTGCGGGAACTCGCCCTGGCCGAAATTGATCAGGGCGGACAGCGCGGCCATGCTGTCGGTCATATTGCCTGCCTTGCCGTACTGCTGCTCGGCCAGGCGCAGGGCGTCGAGTTCGCCCGCCGCCATCAGGTGGCTGAGCGCCAGGTTCTTCAACGCGCGCTTGCCCGCCGGAACCGGCGCCGGGCTGTATTCGCCCGGAGTCTGGTTGTCGTCGAAAGCCTGGCGGAATTCGGCGGCCAGCTGGCGTCCCAGTTCGGCACGCAGGAAGTCGCGCGCGACCGCGAGGGCAGGCGGATCCACCTGCTGCATGCGCTCGGCCAGGGTCTTTTCCGACGGCAGCGCCAAGGCGCGGGCACGGTAGGCGGCATCGATCTCAGGATCGGTCAGCAGCGCGCGCCAGGTGTCGATGAAGGCGGAATCGGCATGCAGCGTTTTGCCGGCCTGTTGGGCCTCGGCCAGCGCCAGGATCTGGCGAGTGGCGAATTCCTGGCCGGCCTCCCAGCGCGCGAAGGGATTGCTGTCATGCGCCGACAGCAGCGCCAGCTCTTCGTTGGTCCAGCTGTAATCGACGATGACGGGCGCCGAGAAGTCGCGCAGCAGCGACGGCACGGGGCGCTCGGCGATATCGTCGAATACCCATTGCTGGCTTTGCTGCGTCAGTTCCAGCAACGCGGTTTCCTCGACCTCGTCGCCCTGGCGCAGCGGCAGGGGGCGGCCGCTCGGATCCAGCAGGCCGATGGCGAAGGGGATATGGAAGGGGGCCTTGACGTAGTCGGCTCCGGCCTTTCTTTCCACGCCGACCGGCGGGCATTCCTGAGTGAGCGTCACGGTGCAGCGGCGCGCGGCGGCGTCGTGCTCGAGCTTGACGGTCACGCGCGGCGTGCCGGCCTGGCGGTACCAGCGGCGGAACACGGACAGGTCGCGGTCCGGATGTTGGCGCACGTAGACGGATTCCATGGCGGCGACGAAGTCGTCGCAGGTCACGGCCTGGCCGTCATGGCGACGGAAGTACTCGTCCATGCCGGCGCGAAAGCCTTCCTCGCCCAGCAGGGTGTGCTGCATGCGGATGACCTCGGCGCCTTTCTCGTACACGGTGGCGGTGTAGAAATTGCCGATTTCCTGGTAGCTTTCCGGCCGGATGGGGTGAGCCATGGGACCCGCATCTTCCGGGAACTGGGCGGCCCGCAGCGCGACCACGTCGTCGATTCGCTTGACCGCGCGGGCGCTTGCGGCTTCGGCGGCATCCATGCCGTGGGCCATCATGTCGGCGCTGAACTCCTGGTCGCGGAAGACGGTCAGGCCTTCCTTCAGGCTCAACTGGAACCAGTCGCGGCAGGTGACGCGGTTGCCGGTCCAGTTGTGGAAGTACTCGTGTCCGATGACGGACTCGATGCCTTCGTAGTTGGCGTCCGTAGCGGTGTCCGCATCCGCCAGCACGTAGGCGGCGTTGAAAATGTTCAAGCCCTTGTTTTCCATCGCGCCCATGTTGAAGTCATGGACGGCCACGATCATGAAGCGATCCAGGTCCAGCTCCAGGCCGAAGCGGCTTTCGTCCCAGCGCAGCGCGCGCACCAGCGAATCCAGCGCCCATTCGGTCTTGGACTCCGAGCCCGGATCGCTATAGACCTGCAGCAGCACGTCGCGGCCGCTGGCGGTCTTCACGGTGGTTTCGCGGTGCGTGAGCTTGCCGGCCACCAATGCGAACAGGTAGCAGGGCTTGGGGAAGGGGTCTTCCCATTCGACTTCGTTGCGGCCGTCGGGTAATTGGCGCGTGGCCAGCAGGTTGCCGTTGGACAGCAGCACCGGGTACTCCGGCTGCGCGCGCAAGGTTACGCGGTAGCGCGACATGACGTCAGGCCGGTCCGCGAACCAGGTGATGCGGCGAAAGCCCTCGGCTTCGCACTGGGTGAAGAAGTTTCCGCCCGAGACGTACAGGCCCATCAGCGTGGAATTGGCCGAAGGCTTGCAGCGGCTGACGATTTCCACCGTGGCGCTCGGCGGCAGGCCGTATAGGGCCAAACTGTGTTCGGACAGGCGGTAGCTGTCGGCGGGCAGGGCCGCGCCATTCACGCCTACCGAGACGAGTTCCAGGTCTACTCCGTCCAGGACCAGGGCGGCGTCGGCGCTGGCCCCGGCCTTGCGCTGCACTTGCATCGTGCAGCGCACTTCGGTCGCGTCCGGCGCGAGATCGAAGGCGAGGGCGACTTCGGGAATGTCGTAGGGGTAGGGCTGGTAATCCTTGCGATATACGGTTACGGGCGTGTCTGTGCGCATGGGATTGCAGTCCTGTATGAACGAGGCCTCTATTGTAGTGGTTGGGCATGGCGCGCCGGCCTGGGCCTTTTGGCTTACCGTAAACTTTTTGTAGCGGTTCGAGTCAAAGTCAGTATCATGGCGCCGTCGCGCGCCGGAGGGGTTGCAAAATGTCGAGGTTGTCCATGTTCAATGCACGCCGCTGGGCGGGCCTGATGGCTGTTGCGGGGGCGCTCGCCCTGACGGGTTGCGCGGCGCCGACGGTTTCCGCGCGGGTGACTTCCTTTCAGCAATGGCCCGCGGGCGTAGAGGGGCAGACATACCAATTCATCGCCGCCGACGCCTCGCAAAACAACAATCTCGAATATCAGTCCTATCAGGACATGGTGCGTGCCGGCATAGGCGCAACCGGCCTGGTCGAAGCCAGGCCTGGAGCCAAAGGCCGTTTCGACGTGTCGTTCAATTACGGCACCTCGCAGACCCAGATAATGGTGCAGCGTCCATACGACCCGTACTTCTACGGCGGCTACGGCTATGGCTACGGCGGCTTCTACGGCCCGCGGCCCTGGGGCGCCGGCTATGGCTATTGGGGGCCGGACTGGGTGGATGTGCCGATGGCGGTGCAGCGCAATACCCTCACCCTGCATATCTATGACACGCAGCGGGGCGGCGCGGAGGTGTACCGTTCCAGCGCTTTCATATTGAGCGAGCGCGACGATTTCCTGCGGACCATGCCGTACCTGGTGCGCGCAATATTTGATAATTTTCCCGGGAATAATGGCGCTGAGCGCGAAATCCGTTTCCCGGTGCAATAAATTCCGGCGGTCTTTGCGGACCAGCCTTTAAATAAAATCGGCGCACCATTTTGGTGCGCCGATTTTTTTATTACTGGCGAATAGGTTCTTATTCTTTGATAAGAAAACTGTCGCGGGTCGCGCCTGCGGCTTCTTCCGCGGCGAGCCAGCGGGGAGCCTTGCCACGGCCGCTCCACGTTTCCCCTGTTTGAGGATGGCGGTACTTGGGCGCAACGGCGCGTTTGGCGGCGTTGGCGGGACGGGCAGCGGCGCCGGCCTTGCGGCGGCCGCCTGTGGCGGCGCGGGCGGGCTTGCCGGCGCCATAGGCTGCAATGATCTCTTCAGGCGTGATTTCGTACTCGCGCATCGACGTGATGATCTGCGTGATCACCGGCTTGCGGCGCTTGGTTTGCAGGACTTCAGCCTTCTTTTGTAGCTTGTTGATTTCCTTTTCGATCTTTGCTTGCAGTGCTGCGTAGGATTCTCGGGCCATGGTTTATTCCTGATTATGGAACTGCTGTAATCGCCGGCGAAGTTATGTGTAATTGTTGTGCTTCGCATAATACAGAAGTTGCGGCTTGACTTCCCGGTTTTCGAAGCAATTACTTTGTATCAAAAGAGCCCGATACCGTTTTTCGGTCTGGGAATGCCTGCAATGAGCCAAGTGCTGGGAAGGATATTCTTAAATTTGGGACAACTTGAAACAATAGGGATATTGGTTCACGAGGCGGACAAATGGGCCGTTGAACCCTTGCGCCTGCGCGGTTTGTCTCGCAGAGCGTGCAAATACGCGGCTTCCGGGCTGCCGCCATCGATCGTGCAAGCTGCCTGCCCGGCGCTGGTGGAGGTCTGATGACGGTATGCAAGGGAACGAATGAATTGTCCTGTAGTCCGATATTTATGCGGTCCCGTCTGATGTGATCCCGTATTGGGCGCCGGGCGTTCCCTTGGCGCATTTCATTTTCATGTCAAGTTGTATGACGAGTTTGGCGTGTGCGTTCGAGATATCGTGGGGTCTATATGCCGACGAGCCGCCCATGTCTTCCGGAACAGGGAAAGAGGGGCGTATCGAACATTGTTTGGGCCTGCGTTTGAGCCAGCCTGTCCAGCTTGATATGTAATATTCCGGCCCCATCCCATGTCCCATAGATAATGCCCGTGGTATTTTTCGCCGCCCGCGTGCCGCTCGCTGAATCCTCTGCGCCGGAGCGTCCCCGCCACTGCGGGTCCGCGCCGGCCTCTCGTCATCATCTCTGTCTCCTGTCCACATCTGACGCTGCCGACGACCA